>JADMIN010000048.1 GCA_015478575.1 Ktedonobacterales bacterium
CTCCGCCGCGCGGCGCAGGATATCGGGGATCTCGGCGTACTCGCGGGGGGCCACGAGCGCCATGACTCCCTGGTGATTCGCGCCGCCGCTGAGGTCATCAAGCCGCCGCCGTGAGACGATCTCGACAGTCACACCCACGCGGCGCGTCGAATCGAGCACTTGGGTGAGGGCGGGGTCGCGAGGTCCCTGCGCGACCATTAC
This sequence comes from Ktedonobacterales bacterium, assembly GCA_015478575.1. Classification (GTDB taxonomy): domain Bacteria; phylum Chloroflexota; class Ktedonobacteria; order Ktedonobacterales; family JADMIN01; genus JADMIN01. Next base: position 202 of record JADMIN010000048.1, read on the forward strand.
GCGGTGGACGCGGCGGCGCGAGCGTAGCGCCTCTAGCACGGGGTAGCGTCCCCAAATATAGTCAGCCATCTGATGCCATCTTCCTGAACTCTCCCTAAATGAACGACGGCACGTGTGGCCGTGAAGCTGTCGGCGTGAAGCCGCCTCTGAGCGCGACGCGGCGGAGCCAGCGGCGGCGCCGCCGTGGTGCCTAGTCGTGTACCAGCCATGTTGGGCCTTGTGGCGTATCTTTTACCACGACGGCGTAGCGCTCGTCCAGTTCTTGGCGGATGCGGTCGGCCTCGGCCCAATCGCGCCGCGCGCGCGCCTCCGCGCGCTGTGTGACGAGCGCCTCGATGGCGTTCCGCCGCTCATCGCTGAGGGCGGTGGTGGTCGTCTCACCATCCACCAGGCTGATGCCCACGGCGCCAGCAAGCTCGTCGAGCGCCGCGAGCGCCGCACGTAGCGCCGCGAGGGTGGCCGGTGCCACTGTCTCGCCGTTCAGGTCGTTGGCGTAGTCATTCACGCGGTGCGCAAGCTCGTCGAGCGCGCTCAAGGCCCCTGAGGTGTTGAAGTCGTCGTCCATGGCGGCAATGAAGTCGGCGCGGATGCGGGCGCGCTCTTCGGCGAGGCGCCGCTCGGCCTCCCCTCGCTCCGTGGTGCCCGTGGCCTGGTCGGCGCGTGGCTCGGCCCAGGCAATCAGCCGGAGCAACGTCTCGCGTGTCTGTGCCCAGCGCTGCCACCGCACGACGCTGGCGCGCACCTGCTCGTCTGAGTAGACGAGATTGGCTCGATAGTGCTGTCCGAGCAGGTAGGTGCGCAAGGCTGGGGGCGGCACCTCGCCACTGGCGAGCACCGACCGAATCGTCACGAATGTGCCCGAGTGAGCCATCTTGTCGCTTCCCAGGCTGAGCATTCCGGTATGCAGCCAGTAGCGTGCGAAGGGGGCGACGCCTGAGTAACTCTCACTCTGGGCGATCTCATTCTCATGGTGAGGGAAGATCAGGTCCGAGCCGCCGCCGTGGATATCCACCTGCTCGCCAAGTGTTCGCATCGCCATCGTTGAGCATTCGATGTGCCAGCCAGGGCGTCCGTTGCCCCAGGGGCTTTCCCACCACGGCTCGCCGGGCTTGGCGGACTTCCAGAGCGCGAAGTCGCGCGGGTCATGCTTGCGTTCATCTGGCTCGATGCGCGCGCCCGCCAGCATCGCCTCCTCATCACGCCCCGAGAGCCGCCCGTAGTGCGGGAAGCTTGGCACTGAGAAGTAGACGTCGCCATCCACCACGTACGCATGCTCGCGGGTGATCAATCCCCGCACCATCTCGATGATGTGGGGGATGAACTCGGTGACGTAGGTGAACTCGTCCGCCTGGCGCACGTTCAGGCGCCCCATGTCGCGAAAATAGGACTCGGTATAGCGGCGCGCGGCCACCGATGGCGGGATGCCTTCGCGCTGACCGGCGGCGATGATCTTGTCGTCAATATCGGTGAAGTTCTGAATGTAGCGCACGGGATAGCCGCGAAATTCGAGGTAGCGGCGCACGGTATCATTGACGACGAAGAGCCGCGCATGGCCAAGATGTGGCTCATTTTTTGGTGTTAGCCCGCACACATACATCTTCACTGGCAGCTCAGTTGCCTCGAAGGTCTCTTTGCGCTTGGTCTCGGTATTGTAGATCCGCATGGCCTGCCTCACTGCTCCTCGCGCCTCGCGCACGCACGCTCTCTCGGGCCATCGCTCAAGGGAGGGGCGCTAAGCGAGAAGAGCCATAACGCGTGGGTGTACTCAGTCGAAATCCGACGTATCTGGCGAGCGTTGCCACATGCCCGCCGCGACCACCTCCGACGTGCCTAGTGGCGGGTGGCCTCTTCGCGGCGGGCGCGGGTACACGAGTGATGGTGGCGTGGAGCGCGAAGCACGGCGATGGGTATGGCATATGTGATGTTGGCCCTGGTGGAATCAGCGCCTCGGGCGGCGAAACGTCTGGGCGTACTCACTGATGGCGCTCCAAGCATACAGTATACGAACTTGGTCGTCGTATCGGAGGTATTATCGCGTATCGGCGGGGGCATCGTCAAGCGGGCCGTTTGCGCCGCTTGCGTGTGGGCGACGCGGGGCCATACAATGCTGGCATGGCCCTGGCAGGGTGCTGGGGCGCGCGGGACAGGGCGAGAGGCAAGCGCATGGCACACCTGCGGGCGGTCGAGATTCCGGCGTCGCATGGCCACCTGGAGGGCTTGCTGCGGTTGCCGGATCAGCCCGCGGCGCCCCCGCGCATGGCGGCCGTTGTCTGTCATCCTCATCCGCGGTTCGGCGGCACGCTGCATAACAAAGTCGCCTTCCGCATCGCCCAGGCCCTGGTGGACCGTGGCATTCCCGCGTTGCGCTTCAACTTTCGTGGCGTGGGGCGCAGCACGGGCGAGTATGCGGAAGGCCAGGGCGAGCGTGACGATGTGCGTGCGGCGCTCGATGCTCTGGCACGGCGCTTTCCGGGCATCCCGCTGGCGGTGGGCGGCGTCTCGTTTGGCGCGTGGGTCGGGCTGCCGGTGGGCTGCGCGGACGCGCGTGTGGGGCTGCTCTTGGGCGTGGGTGTGCCGGTTTCGCTCTTGCGGGTGGCCGATCTCGACGGTTGTGCCATCCCCAAGCTCATCGTGCAAGGCGAGCGAGACGAGTATGGTCCTCTGCCCGAACTACGCACTTGGTTCGCGCGCTTGCCGGAGCCGAAGCACCTCAGTGTGGTGGCCGACGCCGATCATCTTTTCACGCGGCATCAAGTCCAGCTCTATGAGACCCTGGTGGCGTCGCTCGCCGCTGTGCTCGGCTGATACGGTGGCCTAGCGCTTCACGCGCCACGGCGGGAACGTGCCGCAATGGTTGGACAGAGACTGCGCAACGCTGTTAAGATCGGATTGAAGCTCCGCCGCGGGGAGGATGGTGCCAGGCGTTCCCTGGGCTGGGCCACACCTGGAAGCGTGATAGGCGTGCGTACACGACCTGACGCGGCGTGTCAGGGATGGCTGGGGAGGAAGCGCGACATGCTCTCCAAAGAGTCGCGGATGCGGCCGCCCGCGCTCGAAAACTATTCCGATCATCCTCTTTTCAACACTAAGGCGGTCGTGCGCCAGACGGGAGTGCCCGCGCCGACCCTGCGTGCCTGGGAGCGTCGCTATGGTATCCTCGCGCCCCACCGGGGCGAGAATGACTATCGCCTGTACTCTGAGCGCGACATGGCCACCGTCGCGTGGCTGCGCGAGCGTGTCGCCAATGGGATGACCATTAGCCAGGCCATCGCGCTCCTGCACGCCCTTGAGTCGGCGCGCGATCGTGGGCGGGCTTCGCGCCCCCTTGCCGCCGCGGCCGGAGCATCTTTGGCGCCGGTGCCGCCGGAGGGAGTGGATAGCGCCGTTGCCCTCGCCACACTCTCGTTGCCGGAGCTGAGTCGGGCGCTGCTCGCTCAGGTGACGCATCTGGAGGAGCAGGCGGCGGCGCGTACGATCAGCCAGGCCCTCGCCATCTCTTCAGTCGAAGAGGTCTGTCTCTCGCTGCTCACGCCCGTGTTGGTCACGATTGGCCGACTCTGGGCGGTGGGGGAGGTCGGCGTCGCGGTGGAGCACTTTGCTACCATGGTCATCCGCGCCCAACTCGAGGGACTCTTCCGCAGTGCCCTGGGCGCGGAGAGCGGACCCTACGTGCTGGTGGGCTGCGCGCCGGGAGAGCAACATGAGGTAGGCGCGCTGATGCTGGCCTTATTTTTGCGTCGCCTGGGACTCCGCGTGCTCTACCTGGGGCAGAATGTCGAGGTGGAGAGCCTGAGCGCGATGGTGGCCGCGACTGAGGCGGCGTGTGTCCTACTCTCGGCGGCGCTCCGCCCACATGCGGAAGCCTTAGTCGGTGTGAGTCAGCGGCTGTCAGCGTATCGTACCCTGCTCTTCGTCGGTGGGCAGGCATTCGAGCGCGATCCTGAGTTGGCGCGCCAGCTTCCCGGCATCCTGATCGGAGTGAGCGCGCAAGAGGCCGCACGGGATATCAAGAGGAGACTTTCCGCATGAGGCTCGCGCACTCCCCTGAAACGGCTTCACGCTCAAGCGGAACGGCTTCGCGCTTGGCGGAGCCGTTCTTTTCGCGTCTGCCACGCTATACCTATCTGGGTGCCGTGCTCAATCTGCTGGCGTGGGTATCCTCATGGGCGCGCATCGGGCCGTGGGCCTACACCTTCTTCCCGCTCTGGCTCAGCTTCATTCTCGTGCTCGATGGCCTGAACGTGGCGCGCACGGGTACCTCGCTCCTCACGCGCAGCCGGGGGCGCTTTGTCTTGCTCTTTCTCTTCTCGGTACCGTTCTGGTGGACGTTTGAGGTGCTCAATGTCCCCGTCCAGAATTGGCATTACCGCCTCGATCAGCCCTACACGTGGCTTGGCTATAACGCGATCTCCTCGATAGATTTCAGTACGGTCCTCCCCGCTGTGCTGGAGATAGCCGAGTTGCTGGCGGGCTTCGCGCTCTTGCGTCCGAGACGCGCGCCCACGTGGGTCGGCCCACGGGTGCGGGTGCGCACGGCGCTCGCGCTCTTCGGCGTGGGCATCCTGATGGTCGCGTTGGCGGTGGCCTTTCCGCGCTACGCTTTTGGGCTGCTCTGGCTCTGCCTGGCCTTCCTGCTGGATCCCATCAACAACCGCGCGGGCCGGAAATCCATTCTCGCGCACCTGCTCACGAAGGATTACCGCTTTATCGCGATGCTGGCGCTGGCCGCGATCATCTGTGGCTTCTTCTGGGAGATGTGGAACTACTGGGCGCTGCCGGGCTGGTACTATACCGTGCCGTTCGTGGATGCCGCGCCGCACCTCTTCGAGATGCCGCTGCCGGGCTATCTGGGCTACCTCCCCTTTGGCGTCGAACTCTTCTGTATGTATCAGTTTGCCTTGCTCGTCACACGCCAGCGCGCGGATGCCTTGGTGTTTTAGCGCGTGTGTTCGTGATGGGTGTCGCGGTCAAGAAGCGCTGGGGCCTCCGCGGCGAGACAGCCACGGCAGATGCCGAAGAGCGCGATGTGGCGCGAGTGCGCGCGAAAGCCGTAGCTCCGCAGCACCTGCTCGCGCAGCGCGGCCAGGAGCGCATCATCGAGTTCAGTGACGGTGCCACAGCGCTCGCAGACGAGATGGTGGTGTGGCACGTCGCCGACCAATTCGAAGGTGGCGGCGCCGCCCCCTAGGTCCGTCTGTGCCACCAGACCGACGGAGACCAGCAGGTCTAGTGTGCGGTATATGGTTGCCAGGTTGATGGCGGGATAGTGTCGCGCCGTCCACCGCATGATCGCTTCCGCCGTCACATGCCCACCCAGTGCGTCTAATGCTTCCAGCACGAAGAGTCGCTGCGGCGTGACGCGCAGGCGCAGCCGTCGCAGGCGCTCGCTGTGCGCGGCGTGGGCGGGTGTGTTGGGAGTCGTCGTCATGGTCCGCGCCTCGGTGAGGGTGGCGGCGGCAGGTCTCGCCGACCAGGGGAACGTCAAGCTCAAGAGGACTTGTCCTCTAGCATATCATGCCACGCACACGCTGAGATGCGGCGTCTCTGTGGCATGTGCCACACAACTTCATCCTACTCTTGGCGCGGATGCTCGTATCAATGGGAGAGCGGTGGCGCGTGCCATGGAAAGTGGGAGAGATGGCCAGCGTTCAGGAGGACGTGAGGGCGTCTGTGGTAGTATACTGGCGGGAATCAGGGAATTGAGGGGTATGGACGTTCTCTATCCGCTTGGAACAGCGATCTCGCGGGGCCAGGCCGCCCTGGCGGTCAGCGCCTTCGATGGCGGCGATCGCGCGCATCGGCGGCTCGCCCAGCATACCGCCGACCTCGCCGCGCGCCAGTCGGCGCGGTCGGTCGGTGTCGTTCTGTGGCCGGGAGTCGGCCCGGGAGAGCGGGTGGTGGCAACGCTGGATGAACGCCTTGCCCTTCTTGGCGCGTCGGTGAGCTTCGATGAAGTGGCGGTGTTGCCAACCGACGCGCCAGGCAGCGGTGACACACGCGCGCTTCTGGATACGCTTGGCGACTGGTATGATGTGCGAGCCATCGTCGCGGAGCGGAGCGCGCCAGAGGTGGGGGGGCACGTGCCGCCGTGGGAGGCCACGCGACTGGGCGCGGCCTGCCAAGAGCGTGGTTGGGCATTCGCTCTCACTGAGAGTGGCGCCGAAGATGAGGAAGCCCAGCCATCTGGTATCATCGTCACGGTGGCGCGCGGTGATGTCGAGCAAGCCGCCAGGATGCTAGGCCATCCGTTTCTGGTGAGCGGGCACGTCATCGAGGGCGACAAACGTGGGCGGTTATTGGGCTTCCCCACCGCTAACCTGCGCCCGGATGCCCGCAAGGCGCTGCCCGCCAACGGTGTCTACGCGGTGCGTGTGCGCTTGCCTGGTGAGGAGGCCGCGACGCATCCCGCGGTGACGAATATCGGGGTGCGGCCGACATTTGGTGCGGGGCAGACGCCGCTGATTGAGACGCATCTGCTCGATGCCACGCTGGATCTCTATGGTGTGCCCATCGCGGTCGAGTTCGTGGCACGACTGCGGGCTGAACAGCGCTTTGAAAGCATAGACGCGCTGAAGGCGCAGATGGCCCGCGACGCGCAGCGCGCGCGCACGCTGCTCGCGGTGAATTAGGCCGTCGCGGACCAAGCGAGGCCGCTTCAGTAAGCGGGTAGCCATTCCGCGCGGAGGTCGGGCGGGAGGTCGGGCGGGAGGTCGAGAGGGAGTCAGCATGGGCCTTATTCGGAAGTTCGAGTCCGCGATGCAGGGGGCGATTGAGGGGTCATTTGGGCGCGTGTTTCGCACCCGCTTGCAGCCCGTCGAGTTGGCGCGCAAGCTGGAGCGGGCGATGGAGGATCATCTCACCATCACCTCAGACCGGCGCATCGCCCCCAACGTCTATGACGTCTACCTGAGCAGCAAAGATTACGCCCAGTTCGAGCCAAACGCGCGCTCACAGGCGCAGCAGCTCTCTGAGGCGCTGATCCGTGTCGCGCGTGACCGCCGCTACACGCTGACGACACGACCGCTCATCCGCTTCCATGAGGATGCGCGCTTGGTCACGGGGCAGGTGCGCATCGAGACGCAACGGCTGGAGCCGCAGACCGCCGAGGGGGATACTCCCGGCGGGAAGCCGATGGGGGATGAGACGCAGGCGATGTCGCCGGTCGAGCTGCGCGAGCTGGAGCAAGAGATCAATCGCGCCGCCAGCCAGCCCTCGACCTCGAATATGCCGCCGGCATGGCTCACGCTCTACCGGCCGGTGCGTGGGCAGCCGTTGCGCCTGGATCGGCCGATTGTCCACCTTGGGCGCCACCTCTCGAACGATATTGTCGTCAACGACCGGCGCGTCTCGCGCTATCATGCCGAGATTCGCTTTGAACATGGGCAATTCTTCCTGTACGACCTTGGCAGCACCAACGGCGTGCGCGTGAATGGCGTGCCCATTCGGCAAGCCGTTCCCTTGCGTAACAACGATATCATCTCGATGGGTAGTCATGAATTCATCTTCCAGCGGAGGTAGCGCCACCTATGCCCCAAGATCCCTACGCTATTCTGCTCGCGCTCAGGATTGCCCTGGTCGCCCTGCTCTATCTCATCATCTTGCAGGTGGTGGCTGTCGCGCGACGCGATCTGAAGCAGGCCGCCAGGATGGCCGCGGGCACCACGGCACGCGGCCATGCGGTCATCGGGCACTTGATCGTGATTGACAGCGGCTCGACCTCGCTCACGCCGGGGGCACGGCTCGATGTCGAGCCCATCACCACCCTGGGCCGCTCACCGACCAACACGATTGTGCTGGAGAGCACCTTCGTCTCGACTGAGCACACGCGCATTATCTACCGCGACCGCTCGCTCTGGGTCGAAGACCTGGGCAGCCGCAATGGCACGCTGGTTGATGGCAAGCCGGTAACACAGCCGGTTGCCGTTGGTGTCGGTTCTGTTCTTCAGGTGGGTGACGTCCGCTTCAAGTTTGCGGTCTAGCGTCAGAGGGGGAAACAACGATGCTTGATCGCCGCCTGCAACGGATGCTCTATGGGCGTCAATTCCGCTGGAGTGAGATGTGGCTGCTGACGCTGCCTGCCCTCTTCCTGCTCATTGGGCTGCTCGATCTGCTGATTGTGCAGAACCCAGGGGTCGCGACGGCGCTGACGCAGAAGAGCCTGCCACCGCTGCTCGCGTTCACGCCCGCGCTGGGCCTGATCGCCGCGTTGGCGGGGACGCATGTCGTCTTGAACCTGATCGCGCCTGATGCCGACCAAACGCTGCTGCCTATCGCGGGCACACTCAGCAGTATTGGTGTCATTATGGCCTTGCGCCTCGGCCCGGATGTCGGCCAGAGCGGCCTGGGAACGAAACAACTGGTGTGGGTCGTCATGGGGTTACTGCTCTGTGTGGGCACGGTGCGCGCCACGCGCAATCTGAGTTGGCTCCGCAACTACAAATACACCTGGGCGGTCGTCGGCATCGCCTTGGTCGCGTTGACCTTGATCCGCGCTCGGAGCTTTAGCACCAATGCTCCCAGCCGTGACGTGCTCGCGATCGCGATTGGGCCAGCGGGATTGGGCTTCTCGTTCCAGCCCTCTGAGTTGCTCAAGATCTGCCTGGTGATCTTCTTCGCGGGGTATCTCAGCGAGAACCGCGAGATGCTGGCCGCGGGTGGCTATCGGTTCGGTCCAATTGTGCTGCCGCCGCTCAAGCATCTCGGGCCGCTGCTGGTGATGTTGGGGGTGGCGCTGCTGCTCTTCATTGGGGTGCGCGAACTGGGCCTCGCCATTCTCGTCTTTGGCCTCTTCCTTGCCCTGCTCTATGTGGCGAGTAATCGTCCGGTATATGTTGTGGGGAGTGTCGTGCTCTTTGCGGTGGGGGCGTTCATCGCGTACCATATCTTTAGCTATGCGCGTATCCGCGTGGATATTGTTGGGGGCGCGTTCAACGATTCGAGCGGCGCGGGCTACCAACTCGTGCAGGGCTTGCTCTCCTTCGCGCATGGGGGCGTCTTCGGCGAGGGCTTGGGCCTAGGACATCCCTACATTACGCCCGCCTCCAACACGGACTTCATCGCGGCGTCCTTCGGAGACGAGTTCGGCTTCGCGGGCGTTCTGGCGCTCATTGGGCTGTTCATGCTGCTCGTCTACCGAGGCATGCATATCGCCACGCGCGCCCGCGACACGTTCAGCTCCTTGATGGCGGTGGGCCTGACGGCGGTCTTTGCCTTGCAGACGCTCGTTATTCTGGCGGGCAACCTCAAGATCATGCCCCTGACCGGTGTGCCGCTGCCGTTCGTGGCCTATGGCGGCAGCTCGGTCATCGCCAACTTTATCATTATCGGCCTGCTGCTGCGTATCTCACAGAGCAGAACCTAGCCTTCAACGCACGATTCTTGCGTTTCCCGTCAGCGCGCGACTATTCTCTACTCTTGGTGGATCGCACGGTGCCTCGGCACGGATGCTGCGCGCATTCGACTCTCCTATGGCACCGATCTTGGAGGCCCTTTGGGTTTGTCGTGAGCATTCGCCAAGGAGCGGTTCGCGGTGGCGCAAGAATCACAGACAGCGACAACCACATCACCAACGGAGGCATCAGGGGGGGAGGGTGGCTCCCGGCGTCTGGGGCCGTTTCTCTGCTGGGCGGTGGTGTTCGCCGATATCGGCACGTCGGTCTACTACGTCCCCGGCATTCTCTATGGCCAGGTCGGTCGGCTAGCTGGCCTCTTCGTGATGATGACGCTGGTCGTCTTCATCTTGCTC
>JADMIN010000741.1 GCA_015478575.1 Ktedonobacterales bacterium
GGCCACAGGAGGCGGCCAGCGCCCCCAAGACGCGCTCTGGCCCGATACCGGGGGTGGCGCGCTGCGCGGCGAGGCCGGCGCTGGCGTCACGCTTCGCCAGACGCGCGCCCGCCGCGTCCACGGCCAGCGGCACGTGGGCGAACTCCGTTGGCGGTGGGGCATCCAGCGCCTCAAAGAGCGCGAGTTGGCGCGCGGTTGAGCTGAGGAGGTCCGCGCCGCGCACGACTTGGGTGATGCCCATCAGCGCATCATCCACCACGACGGCGAGTTGATAGGCGATGATGCCATCGCCGCGCCGCACAATGAAGTCGCCGACGGTGGTCGCGAGGCGCTCACTGACCGGCCCGGCCAGCCGATCCACGAAGCGCGTCGTCGTGCCAGGGACACGGAAGCGCAGGGAAGGCTGCCGGCCAGTTGCCTCGTGTCGCCGCCGCGCGCGCGCGCTCAGTTCGCGGCAGGTTCCAGGGTAGGGGAGGGTGTCGTCTGGGCCGTGGGGTGCGCTGGCGATGCGGGCCAGTTCCGCGCGTGTGCAGTAGCAGGGGTAGAGCCGCCCGCGCTCGCGCAGCCGCGCCAGGGCCGCGTCATAGAGGGCGAGCCGCTGGCTCTGGATGTAGGGGCCGAGGGCGCCGCCGATATCTGGGCCTTCATCCCACTCCAGCCCCAGCCAGCGCAGATCCGCTAGCATGCGCGCTGCCGCGCCGGGCCGCACGCGCGGGCGATCCAGATCCTCGATACGCAGGATGAACTCTCCGCCCGCGCGTCGCGCGAAGAGCCACGCCAGCAAGGCGGTGCGGAGGTTGCCCAGGTGCAGCGCGCCACTGGGCGATGGCGCGTAGCGCCCACGCGGGCGTGCCGCGCTCATGCGCGTTGCGCTCATGCGCCCGACACTCCACCAGATGGCTCGACGTGGCGCACCGCATGGAGGCCGCTGGCGGGCGGCAGTGGCGGGCGGCACGCGGCTGACCACGGGCATGGCGGCGGCGGCGGCGCTGCCACGACCTGCGCGGGATCCGGCACGGACGGCCAGTGGCCCAGGAGCGCGCCGACCAGGCAGATTGGCAGGCCGATGACACCGAGATGGCAGCCGGAGATATGCGCGACGGGGTGGAAGCTGGGATGCTGGATGGAGTAGGCGCCGGCCTTGTCGAGCGGGTCGCCGGAGGCTGCGTAGGCCTCGATCTCGCCGTCGCTATACGCGCGCATGAGGACGCGCGTTGCCGAGGTTGCGGAGACGAGCCGGTCGTGCTCAGGGTCGGCGAGAGCCACGCCGGTTGCCACGATATGCTCGCGCCCGCGCAGTTCGCGCAGCATCCACGCCGCCTCGGCGCTATCGCGTGGCTTGGGGAGCGAGCGCCCAGCCAGGAGGACGGTGGTGTCGGCGGCCAGCACGAGGCCAGCGCGTCCCTGGGCGGCGAGCGCGCGCTGGGCGGCGAGCGCGCGCTGGGCGGCGAGCGCCTTGCGCTGCGCCAGGTACTCGCCCAGCAGGTCCAGCGGGCCGGTATAGGCAGCGGTGAGTGCGTCCTCATCCACTGGCGCGACGACGCGCTCGAACGGAATGCCGGCCTGTGCCAGCAACTGGCTACGGCGTGGCGAGGCCGAAGCGAGCGCGAGCGATGGCAGCTCCATCAGCATGCCTCCAG
>JADMIN010000742.1 GCA_015478575.1 Ktedonobacterales bacterium
GGATGAGGTATTCGACATTGATCCGGACACCCTGCACCGGCGTTTCGCCGCGCAACTGGCGGCCGCCGCGCTTCGCTGGAAAGGAGACTCGGCCACCATGCCATCCAGGAAAGCCTCAGAAGCCGGACAAGCCGTGGCGGTACGGGTCGGGACGAATATACGCGCACTACGGACCTGGCGCAAGCTCACCCAGGCGCAACTGGCAGCCGGGGCGTTCAGCGTCAGTTACATTTCCGCGATCGAACGCGGAAAAATTCGCCCATCTCTCCTGGCGCTTTCGGTCCTCGCCAGGCTGCTGGGCGTTCCGCCGGGGTTCCTGCTGGCGGGAATCCCGGTGGATTCGGCGCTGGCAACGGTCGTTGGCACTCCGTTCGGAGAGGGAGAGGAGACGCACATGATTGAAGTGGCCCTGCTGCAGGCCGAGGTCCTGTTCGCGCAGGGGTTGTTTGAACAGGCACTGCAACTGCTTGCCCCCCTGCAACCGGCTGGCATGAGCTACGACCAGGTCTACGCCATGCACATGCTGCGCGGCCGCGTCCAGCTGGAAACGCGGGCCTACCAGGAAGCCGAGGGCAGCTTCCGCCTGGCGGTAACGCAGGCCGAGGGGCTGCTGGAAGGTGAATTCGCGGAGCGGGCGCGCAACCTGCGGGGATTGGCCTACTTCTTGCTGAATGATTACGCCCAGGCGCGCAAGCTCCACGAACAATGCGCCGACGCGATCGCGCGGTCCCCGTACACCGATCCCGTCTTTACCCTGGATGTCTACGGCAACCTGGCGAGCGATCTCGTCGAACTAGGGGAGATCGCGCAGGCCATTGTGTTTTATCAGCGTGCCATCGAGCCGCTGCAAGGGCTGCGCTGGGACAGTCTCTCTTTGGCCCAGAGGCACATGGAGAGCAGCCTGCACTACAAGTCCGCCAAAAAGTGGAGCCTGGCCCAGGTGTTCGCGCAGCGGAGCCTGGCGGTGTACCGGATGCGCGAGGAACTGAAACTCGTGGGGCTGACGCACCAGTGCCTGGGCAAAGCGTTGGAGAGACAACGGCAGCTCGTTGCGGCGGAGGAGGCCTACCGCAACGGCCTCGCGATGGTCGAGGGACTCGATGCTTCCGCCTCCTCGCTGTGCTACAACAGCCTGGCGGAGTTGGAGCTGCTGCGCCAGCGCCTGGGCGAGGCCGAGCGCAATGCCCAACTGGCGCTCGGCCTGGCGGAGTCGGCCCATGACGAGCAGGCGCAAGGGCAGGCCTTGTTCACCTGGGCCCTTATTCGGTCTGCCGACCCTCCACAGGGCGGGTTCCCCGGTGAAGAAGGGCGGCACGCCGAGGTCGATCGACTCTTCGAGCGGGCGCTGGAACTGCTGGCGCGGGCAGGGATCGCCGAAATAGCGGCGAGGGCGTATGATCGCTACGCGTCTCTCCTGGAGGCGCGCGGCGAGGTCGGACGCGCGCTGCAAGCGATGAAGCGGGCTTGCAGGCTGCGTGGCCTGGAGGAAGAAAGCGCATGAACAGAGACGGTTCTGCGGTGGGGTGGTTCACCCCCGCTGATTGGCTGGTGGCTCGAGGCAGCACACCGGGTAGGGAGAACAGAACGAGATGACCGATCGAGCGCCAGAGAAGCTGGTGCATCTGTCTGCCGAGGAAGTC
>JADMIN010000743.1 GCA_015478575.1 Ktedonobacterales bacterium
CCCCGCCGGAATATCTATGATCGCGACCAGCACATAGGCCAGCGCTTCGACCAGCCGCACCAGCAGCGACAGCACCAGCGCCGCGCCCCACGCGATGATGCGCAAGGCAGAGAGGACCAGAAAGTAGAGGGCGATGGCGGCAGGGATGATGGCCCAACTCGCCAGCACGAGGGCGCCGAGCAGCAGCACGGCGAACATGACGGTGAAAACCGTGCCCAAGATACTCTTCTGGCCCGCGATGGCGCGATCACCCCAGAACCATAGCAGCCCGCCCGCCACCAGCGAAGCCGTGACGCCGACCCAAGCAATGACCCGCAGCCAGGCGCGGAAGCGCCGACTGGCTCCATGGAAGGGCCGCGCGATCGGCGAGATACCGTGAAGATCAAAGAGAATCGAGCCGTAGACAGCGACCGTCACTAGCCAGAGAATGCCCATCAACTGATCGAGGGGCAAGCCAAAGGACGGTGAGCTGCCGGGCAAATTAAGCAGCGTGCGGAAGCGCAGGATCATCATATAGAAGTCGCCCAGTGCCATCAGCACGACCGCGGCAGTATAGACTAGTGGACCGATGACGTCCCAGCCGCGATAGACGCTGGGTTCTTCGGCCTCGTCGGCGTGCCGGCCACGATAGGCCAGGCCAGCCAACGCGCTTTCAGCGGCGAGGCCCAGGTGTTGCTGGAGGGCACGCGCGATCCGCCCGCCCGCCGTGAGCGCTGTCGCGACAAAGCGCGCGACGTAGCCCAAGAAGCCCACAAGGGGAGTGCGGACATAGCTGAGGAGCAGCGCGATGGGGGCGAGCACCGCCGCCGCGACGAGGAGCAGCAGCAGGACGCGGATAACATACCAGAGGGCGTCGAGCATGAGGGATCCATCCTTTCAGTCGTTACGAGAAGAGGTTGCCCGGCAACTCCGCACGTGTCTCGGCGGGATCATAGAAGTTAAGGCTGGCAACCTGGTCAGACTTGAACTCGTTTTGCCAGAAGGTCTTGTTGGCGTCGCATTCCTGAGCCTGATCGCAGTAGAAGTTGATGACCTTGACGCGGACGCCCTTCATGACACGCGAGCTTGAGCTTTGCTGGTTGCCCGTCCGTCGCAGGTCCGAGGCGATGATGAGCAGTTTATCGCTGCCGACGGGCGCGCTGGCGAAGTGTTGCGCCGCGACGGAGACGCAGCCAAGAACATCGGAGAATCCGTTATAGACCTGTGTCAGCTCGCGCAGGAAACTGGCGCCATCTCGCGCCTCCCGCTGGGCGATATCCAGCGCCGCCTGTTCTGCCCCTCGCTGGGCGGTGTAGGTTGCCGTGGCCTGTCGCGCGGTGGCGGTAGCGGTCGTCTGGTCATTGGAGAGGTTGAAGGGATTGCTGGTGTCGAGCGTAGGGACCGCGAGCGGTGGCGGCTCCGCTGGTACGGCAGCGATCGTGATCGTGCTCACGGTGGACTCCGACGTGAAGGTATTCGCCGAAATCAGCGTGACATAGATGATCGCGCCATCTTGGCCGGGGGCGGCCCGCTGGACCAGCGCGTTGGCTACGAGTTGATTGGCGGCATCAAAGTACTGGCTCTTATAGCTGCCTGTGCTATCCACGCAGTACTGCACCACGAGCTTTGGCGCGATGTGGACGGGCGGAGGGGTAGGG
>JADMIN010000744.1 GCA_015478575.1 Ktedonobacterales bacterium
GAGATAGCTGACGATGGCGTAGGTGACGGGCGTGGCGGCAATCTCGTACAGCACCTTGAAACCCCACTGCGTGAGGATCAGCGTCACCAGCACCGGCAGCGGCGCACCCAGGGCAACCCCGAAGACAATCGTAATGAAGATGATCGAATCCACGCCCTCGCCGACGAAGGTGGAGCCGATGGTCCGGCTCCAGAGCCAGCGTCCCCCCGTCGCGATCTTCATCCGCGCGAGCACGAAGGAGTTGAGGAACTCGCCGGCCAGGTAGGCGCAGAACGAGGCGAGGAGCAAGACCGGCGTGAAGCCGAGGATGCCCTCGTACGCCCGCTGCTGCCCGGCCGTCCAGCCGGCGGCGCTCGCGCCTGGCAGCGCGCCGGCCAGGCGTGGCCTTCAGCCACCCGCTCGTCCCGCCGCGCTCCCTTGCCGGCGGGACCTGAGATCAGTCGCGGGCGTCGCGTGCCGCGCCGTGATGCACGTGCGCCCCGACGAGCGCGGCGGCCAGCCAGACGAGCGCGACGGCGAACAGCGGCGTTGACCACTGGTGCAGTGGCATGTGCGCCGGCAGAAACATACCGACCCAGGCCGCCAGCGCCAGGATCGGGGCGGCGAGGATGCCGCCCAACACGCAGATCGTCGTCAGCGCCTCGGCCATCCAGTGACGCGCCTGCGAACCGAGGATCAGCGCCAGCAGCGGCGCCAGCGCCAGCGGCAGCGCCAGCGCCACGCGCCCACCGCGCCGCGCTCGCTGCCACGCGGACGATGACACCCGCCCGCTCCATGCTCCGACGACACCGCCACGCTCCCACATGACAGGATTCGGACTCACCCAATGCCTCCAAGGTGTCGTCGTCGGTCCGCAGATCACGCCGATCCGTTGATCACCGCGAGCGCGAACCGACGCGACAGTCTGGAATCCTCCCGCTGAAGTACCCAGCCGGATCACACGTCACCACACCGCTCACGGGGCGCAAACATCCAGGCGCCCGTCCTGTGGTTTCCTCTGTGTGCATAACGGCACGTCGCGAGCCGTGTAACGCGCGCTGCCTGCCATGTCGCTCCCGCTCGCTTGCCGCGACCCCCCAGGAGGACTGCGCTCCGAAGCAGCGGACAGGTCCGGCGGGCGGGACGCCGCGCATGGCCCATTTCTCCGCCGCGCTGGACCAGGTCCACGCGCATCATGTGACGCCAGGCACGCGGTATCAGGTTCCCAGCACCGTGCGTGCCACATCCATGCAGACGCGGGCGGGTCGGCCCTCATCGCCACGATCCGCACGATACATGCGTGACGACCGGGAGCGGCGGCATGCCACGCGCGACAGGCACGACGCATGCCGCCGTCGGTCCAATGCCGGAATAAGCCCGCGGAGACCATGTCGCCAGCCACGCCGTGTCCGCGAAGGCTAGATCACGCTGGCGACGGCGGCCTGGCGCCGCAGGATACGGAGCGCGGCGGCATCGAGCACCGCGATGGACGCCAGGACGACCGCGCCGTCGAGCACGAGGGAGCCGGTTGTCGCGCGATTCGCGAGGGCCTGGGCGAGCGCGTCGGCCAGATAGTAGGTCGGGAGCGCGTGCATCGCCTGCCCGATGGGGTTACTACCGAGCGACTGACCAAACGTGCCGACGAAGAACACGGGGAC
>JADMIN010000745.1 GCA_015478575.1 Ktedonobacterales bacterium
GCCTCGAAGACCGTGAGTGGATGGGAGTGCTACGGCTGTTGCCTGGGGGATCCATCCCCTCGTTCCACGATATCAGCGATGCGAATGCGGCGCTCGTGCAAATGCGCACTGGCGTGACGGTGACGATGGCGCCGCGGCAGCCGCGAGAGCGTGCCGACAGTTCCTGGCTAGTGGAAAGTTGAGGCAGCGTATGGTCCAGAGCGCAGGCATGCCGGAACGGTATGCGCCAGACCAAAGCAGCCGCCCGAACATACCCTCACGTGCCAGGGCGGCAGCGCTGATGTCCGTCCCCGCTGGCACCGATGGCGTGCGGCTGGCGTTGCTCGCGGCCATCCTCTATAACCCACTGATTCTCGTGGGCTACCTGCTGTATCTCTACGGGCCGTCGGGGCGTTGCGTGGCTGGGCCACTTTGCGACTTCGGCGACTATCCCGGCTTCCTCCAGATCGTGGTGCTGCTAATCGGCGTGTGGCTGCTGTGGCTGCTGCTGGTCGTTGGCGTGCGCCGCGTGCTGGAGGCGCCTGGCTGGCATGGGCGGCTCACCCGTTGGCTGCGCGCGCTCTCGGACCATGACTCGGTGCGCGAGCTGCTGGGCGTCTATGCCGTGGCGCTGATCCTCGCGCTGGTGGTGGCGCTGCTGGCCGGCGACCTGACGCCCACAACCTTGATCCTAGGCGCCTTTACCGCTGGCGTCTCGGTGCGTGCCGCGCTGATCCGCGATGAGCCGGGAGCGCCCGCGGCGGTGCCCGTGAGCGCCATGGCGCGAGAGGATACCCCTCAGTACGCGCCCGAGTACGCTCCCCAGTACGTGCCGCCATATGCCACCGCGCCACGCTATACGCCACGCTATGCGCCGCCCTCTTCAGTGCCACCATCGGCGGTGACGCCACCGGCCACCTGGGAGGGGCAGGAACTATGAGCGAGCTAGTGAGCGCCGCCGAAGCGTTCGTGATGACAGAGCAGAGCCGACAGGACGCCACCATCGTCACCATCACCGAGCCAGACGCGAATGGTGAGGAGCCAGCCCTCACCGCTACCGAGCAGCTCGCCACCTATTTCTACGAGGACGTTCGCCAGGTGTTGCGCCGCGCGGGCTTCGACCTCTCGCGGGAGCTAGGCGCCCCGCCCGAATATGCCGATGATGCCGAGTTGTTTCTGCGCTTGCTTTGCGCCGATATGGAGCGCCTCTGGCAATACCAGCTCATCACCGGGCTGGCGCTCATGCTCACCACACCCATCGAGCGCCTGGGCGACCCGCACGCCGTGCTCTATCGCGCGATCTATCGGGTACGCCAGTCGCTGGATGTCGAGCAGGGCAGTGTACGCCTGCGCCCGGTCTTGCGGCTGAGCGATGGGTTGGGCGATTCGATCAGCGCCGCCACAGGTGCGCGCGCCTTCCTCGTCGCGGAGTGGACGCGCGATGCCGCCCTGCGGCGGGTGCCCGTGCGCCCGCCGCGCTATCACTTCGCGTGGGTGCCGACACAGCCCGCCCTCTTCGATGAGAATGCGCTGCCCCTCGCCCAACGCTATGACGCCCTTGCCCCGGCCAGCGGCGACCTGACCTTGCTTCAGATCGCGGCGGAGTGAGGAGCCGCGCCGCCACCCGCCGCTCCCCAGAGGACGGTCGGAGAGCG
>JADMIN010000746.1 GCA_015478575.1 Ktedonobacterales bacterium
GGGAATACATCACAGTGTGAAGCGGTTCACATTCCCCGCGGCCACCGCCGCGCCTGTTGATGTTCAGTGAAAATGTCCGCCTAACTGTCCAGTGACTTTGTCCGACGGTCTCCTGGTGGGTATAACGGACGACGCCAGGGATGCTCAGCCGCCGGTACGGCAGCCGGTGGGCGAGGTCCGTGGTCGGGGCCGGGGAGCGGGCCGGCTTGGACGTTTGAGGGGCGTCCCGCCGGCCCGCTCCCCTGGCGCTCAAGCGCCTCCCGGCGAACAGCAGGCACCACCCCATCGTGCCCGCTGCTCGCTCGCGCGGGGCGGCCCCGAGCCCGCAGCCGCGGCGCTTCGGGGGGAGCCGCCACCGTGTGCAGTTCCTCGCCCGCGTAGACAATCGCCAAGCTGCCATCGAGGCGCTCGTGGACCTCAACGGCGGCCTGCGCATAGCTACGCCGCTGCAGACCTGGCTGGATCTGCAGGCGCTGCGGGCCAAAGGTAACGGTATTGTCGGCCGCCACCGTGCGCGCATACTTGAAGCAGCAGACCCGCTCGAGCGGCAGATGCGCATCGGCCCGCAACGGGCGGTAGGCCGTGCCGAGCTGGGCGGGGGGGACGGCGAACTGGGCATTGAAGCGCGGCAGATAGCTGGCCAGGAAGGCGTTGGCCTCGCCCTCGTTGCTCGCCGCCGCCAAGCGCAGTTCCACCACCAGCCGGTCTTGCAGCGTGCCAAACAGCCGCTCCACCCGTCCTTTGGCTTGCGGTGAGCGGGCGGCAATCGAGGCGATCTCCAGTTCCTGCAGCAGACGACCGAACTGGGTGGTGGGCGCCGGCTGTCCGGCCAACTGCTCGCCCAGGTCCGGCGGGGCGGGACGGGGGGTGAGGGTCGGACGGAAGATGCTGTGGCGATCATGATAGAAGGCGAGCGGACGCCCATACGCCCGCAGCAGCTGCTCGGTGAGCAGGAAGTAGCCGTGCGCATCCTCTTGCGCACGGAAGACGGCGGCCAGCAGCTTGCCGGTGGCGTCGTCGATGGCGGCCAAGAGCGTGAGGCGCGGTCCGCGCTCGTCGAGCCAGGCATGCGGACTCCCGTCGATCTGCACGAGTTGGCCCTCTTGCTGCCGGCGGTCGCGCCGACGCCGATGCTGTGGGGGACGCTGGGCGGGCGCGACGAGCACGCCAGCAGCGGCCAAGAGCCGATGCACCGTGGCCCGCGAGACATCGATCCCCTCGCGCTCGGCCAACAGGTCTCTGAGGTGCTGTTGGTTGCAGCCCGCATACGTCGTGCGCGCCAGGGCCACCACCCGCGCACCCACTGCGGCGTCCGTCGCATGCACCGGTCGTCGTCCCCGGTTGCCATGGGCGAGGGCGGCCGCTCCTTGCTCCTGGTAGCGGCTCAGCGCCCGGCGAACCTGGCGCTCGGTCAGCGCCAGACTGGCGGCCGCTTCCCTCACGGTTGACTGGCCTGCTACCACCGCATTGAGTACCAGCAGGCGCTTTTGTTTGTGGTCGTTCAGCGTAATGTCCTCTCTCATATCTGGACATTTTCACTGAACACTTATCTCGGACACAATCACTGAACACCAACACTGCCCGCATAGCCCCTTGACATGATCTAAGCCGCATGGTATCCTCTTAGTTGCGC
>JADMIN010000747.1 GCA_015478575.1 Ktedonobacterales bacterium
CCCGTGGATGGGGCGGCGCCCGCTGGGACCGAGACGGGTATACGAGCGGCTTTCATCTCCTGCCATTGCTTGACGGTGATGACCGTTGAGACAAGCCCCGAACTGGTCGCGACGATGGCGAGCAGGTCTTCCAGTGCGCTCATATCCCCTCCTCGAACGGCCCCGTCAAGGGCACAGGCGACCACATCTCATCGCTAGGATACCATAGCCGTACATCTTCCTTCACCTGCCCCGCCGTTGGGCCATCAGGGAGTGCGGGCAACCGGTCACGCGGAAGCGGCCTTGCTGGTGATCGTCCATGGCCTACTTCGATATGCGGCAGGGGGTATCCATGCATGGGTTCGCTCCAGAGGGGACCGCCAGAGCCATCCAAAGAGCGCGTCGAGCTATTGGCATCCGTGGGCGGAGGAGGCACAGGCGACGGTCCCACGCGGTTAGCGCATCAGACGGAGGATCAGCCGCATGAGCTTCATCGGGCCGCTGTAGTAGCCCACACGGCGCAGTGCGCGGCGCTTCGCGTTGCGCGGGGCGCGGGTCCAGCGGGTGGCGGCGTAGTAGCCAGTGGCCGTTCTGAAGCGGCGCTTGGCGCGGGTGATGCCAAGCGCGGTCTTGAGTGAGGGGCGGCGAGAGCGAAAAAAGCTGGAGCGTCGTCTACGTGCCATAGGGGGATCCTCCATGCGAATTGAAGCGAGCATCTTTCCGCTTCAGACGAGCGGGCGGCATGCTACGGCACACGAGCTACCATGTGCTTGGAGAGATCAATCCGGCACACGGCCAACCAACCGGCGCTTTCGAAAGCATGCCGCACGTGCGACAACGCCTCTTACCTCAGGGTAGCGCGGCTTCACACTTCAGATCTGCCCTTGCCAAACGCTCGCTAGTCGTGTACTGTTACTCCTACTCCCCGCGCTATCATCAGGTAGGGAACCAGTACCCGCCCGCTCATCCTCCCTACATGGCCTTTTACGCGAACACGACGGGAGGAACGCTCTACACGAATTGCTGTTGACGCGGCGCGGCAACGAGTCTCGGCGGATCCTGTTTGACGGGTCAGGCGGCAGGCGAGGGGGCCGCCCTGGAGCACCGACGCTATTCCCCCTGTGAATGCCTGAAGGGAGCCATACACATGTTGAAACATCTTGGCCGGCACCGCGGCGCCTTGATCGGATGCGCGGCCGTCTGCCTCGTTGGCGCCTGGCTGGTTGTCAGCCTGACGCGCGCATCCGCCGCCACGCGCGATGGGGCTGGGGCAACGATTGGGGCTTGTGCCGCCTCGGCGGCGATCCCCGCCAATGCTCCAGGGGGGCCAGCACTCCATCCACACCTCAATCTCAACAACCCCTGCCTGCCCACCTTCACCGCCGACGAGGCCGCTCAGTATGCCCTGACGCAGCCGTTGCTCCGGACGATTGAGAGGGGCGCGAGGACGGTGGCGAAGGTCGAGTTCACGACGGCGACCGCCCTGCATGCGCAACTCCAAGGGGAGGAAGCGGCGCTGCCGAGTGGACCGATCGCTGTGGTAGATCTGCGCGGCACCTTCGTAACAGCCAAGGTCGTCGGACCATCTGTCTATCGGAGTGCCGTGGTGATCTTCGATGGACGCAGTGGCAACCTGCTCAGCATTGGCT
>JADMIN010000748.1 GCA_015478575.1 Ktedonobacterales bacterium
CGCCCGCGCGGCATTCACCGTCGGGATGAGCGCTGGCTGGCGCAGTGGTGTGCGCATCATGTCGCGCATCGTGGGCGCTCCGTAGGCTCGTGTGGGACGGCACGCCGTATCCGCGACGAGCGCGCGGCGGAGGCGCTGGGACGCCCCCACCCGCCGGGAATCACGCGCCGGCGCTCGTCTCCACCGGACGCGCGGCGCGGCGCTCCTTGAGCCGCGCCGCCTTGCCGCGGCGCCCGCGCATGTAGTAGAGGTTCTTGCGGCGCACCACGTTGTGGCGCACCACCTCGATCCGGTCAATGTGCGGCGCGTGCAGCAGGAAGCTGCGCTCGACGCCGACGTTGTGGGCGATGCGCCGCACCGTGAACGAGCGGTTCACGCCGCTGCCGTTCAGCCGGATCACGATCCCCTCGAACACCTGAATGCGCTCGCGGGTCCCTTCGACGACTTTCACATGCACGCGCACCGTATCGCCAGATTCAAGTGTGGGCCGGTCACTGCGAAGATGGGCTTCTTCGACCGCCCGCACCAGCGGAGCCACCGACATGTTCTGTTCCTCCTGGTGAAATGCCACCGCCCAGTATAACACCGGTCCGCGCCGCCGCGCAACCTACCCGGAACGCGAATCGGCGCGGCGTCTTTGACGAGCGCCCTCGCGCCGTGGTACACTGCCTTTATACACTATCCCAATTCTCAGGCACAGGCGGGACGAGTAGCCGCGACGAACCGACAGCGAGGGATGATCCACGGCTGAGAATCATCCTCGGTTGCCACGCGGCGAAGACCACCCGCCAGCCCGGCGCCGAACAGGTCGCGCACCTCGCCAGGTCGCGCCGCAGTAGACCGCCGCGGGTGGCTCCGTTACCGGCCAACAATGAGCGCACCTCGACCACGCGCGCGTGGCGCGAGCCGATCGCGACACCGGCATCGAGGCGCGGCAGGTGGGTGGAACCACGAGAGGCAGTCAGGCCCTTTCGTCCCATGCGGGCGAAAGGGCTTTGTCGTGTCGTGGGCGTACAGTCAGCACATGACCTCTGGAGCGCGCCCGCTCCGGTGGTAGGGCGCGAGCCATGCGCCGGGACGGAGCGGAAAGGACGGCAACGGTGTCGGTCGAACAAGAACTCAACTCCTCGGTGGCGTATACGCCACTCCAGCGCATGCGGCATAGCGCCGCGCACGTCATGGCCGAAGCGGTGCAGGACCTCTTTCCCGGCGCCAGATTCGCCATCGGCCCCGCCATCGAAGATGGCTTCTACTACGACATGGAACTCCCGCGCCCACTGACGCCCGACGACCTGCCGGCCATCGAGGAGCGGATGCGGCAGAGCGTGCGCGCGAACCACCCGTTCGTATGCAGCATGTGGCCGCGCGAGCGGGCGCTCGAGTATTTCCGGCAGCGCGATCAGCCCTACAAGGTCGAGATCATCGAGAACCTGCCGGATGCCGAGGTGGGCATCTACCAGCAGGGGCCGTTCCTGGACCTCTGCCGCGGCCCGCACGTGGAGGCGACGGGGCAGATCGGCCCGTTCAAGCTGATGCGCGTGGCGGGCGCGTACTGGCGGGGCGACGAGAATCGCCCCATGCTCCAGCGGCTCTACGGCACGGCCTGGTTCTCCCAGGAGGAGCTGGAC
>JADMIN010000049.1 GCA_015478575.1 Ktedonobacterales bacterium
GCCTCGCCGCTCGTCACCATGTCCGTCGTGAACCGCAGCACGCGCCAGCCCGCCAGCGTGGCGGCGTTGATCTTGCTGCAATCGCTGGCATAGCCCGCTGGCCGTGAGTGACGGCCATATTGCCACGTGCCGCCGTCCACCTCGATCAGGAGGCGTTCGCGGCGATAACAGAAGTCAAAGCGGAACTGTCGCCCCGGTACAATGCCCGTCACTTCCCGCTCCGGTCGCGGCAGCCCCGCCACCCGCAGGAAAAACAGCAGCGATTGCTCCAGGTCGGACGGCGCGTAGCGTGTGCCGCTATCGCTGGTCGCATCCGGCGCACGCGGCGTCGTGCGTCTGGCGAGCGATGGCGTGCGTGTCGTGCGAGCCATGCGGGCACTCCTGACGCTACGGTTACGCCGTTATCGTTATGATACTACCGCCCGGCCATGTCTGTACCATGACGACGTGGCCGCGAAAGCAAGCGTCAGGGCATGCCGTCCAGCGAGAAGAGTGGACGGTTGTGCTCGTCTATCCAGCCATCAGCCCGCAGGCGACGTAACATGCCGTTTACGCCGCTTACGGCTATACGCCGCTCAAGAGCGCGTCCAGCGCGTCCAGCTCCGCCAGCAGCCGCATCACCACATCCGGCTTATTCAGCCGCAATGTGCGGGCGCGTTTCGGCTGGTGCGTGGTGTAGCCGGCAGTGGTCAGTCGCCGGACGTGATGCGCGATGCTGGTGCTCGATACGCCCGCCGCCGTCGCCAGATCGGCATACGTCAATCGCTCGCCCGCCGCTTCCGCCTGGACCAGCGTGTCGAGAATGGCACGCTGTATGCGAGTGAGACGCAGGGGCCGCTCCTCACTGACGGGACGCCGGCCAGCGTCCCGCTGTGGCGTCGGCGCTTCTCTTGCTGATACTGCTCGTGTCACCGTGTCGTCCCCCTCATCATGATGGTTGTGGTTCGCGCTGTCATCATACATGCTTGTTATAACGCTGTCAACTATCCGCGCTAATGTTAGTACGGATGGCACGCATTGACGGATACGAGCAGTTATGCTATTGTAACGCCAGTGTGCGTCTAATGCGGCGACCAAGCAGAGCGGCACGCACGCACCAGCGAGCCAGCACGCACGCACGCGAGGCGAGGGAGAGAGGGAACAGCCGTGGCAGAACGCGACACGCATCCGCAGCGCCGTGGACGCACGACGAAGGCAACGACCGGGAGCAACACCACCAACACCAACACCAATACGTCCGGTGGCAGGGCACAGACGGGGCAACTGCGTCTGATGCGCGACGGACAACCGCAACAACAACCGCAACAGCGCGCGGGTGCGAGTGAGGACGTACTGGCCGAGCCGATCAATAGCGAGCAGGAACAGGCGCTACTCAAGACGTTGCCGCCGCTGGTGCCACGCCATACCGGAAACTTCAGCGTCGTCTCGGTGCGGCGCATGCAACGCCTCGGCTACTGGTTCAAGCATGCGGCTGGTGCCACGCAGGAGTCCTACGGCGATATCGTCAACGCCGCCGCCGCCGATGGTTTGCGTATCACCAAGACCTGGTTACATTTCCTCTCACGACTCTATACCGATAGCGTGGATCAGCGCACCAAACGCGAGCGCATCAACATGATGGTCGTCTGGTGGCTCGCGGAGCACTTCGGCTGGCGGCTGGCCGACCTGGAACGCTACCTCAACGCGGAGAGTGAAAGCGCGTGGGCGGCGGACGTGACGCACCGCGCCGACCGCGTGCGGGCGCAATTCCTGCGCATGCCGCCGGACGTGCGCGAGCTGGCCGAGCGGCAGCTCGACGCCGTGGTGACGTTCGCCCGCAGCCGTGAGCAGCGCCGCGTCCCGCTGGACGTAGAGGCCGACACGCTCTTGGAGGTGTTCCGCACGCTCACGCCGGAGGCGCGGCAAAGCATCCTGCAACTGGTGCGCGTGCAGGCCGATGCCGAGCGCACCGGCACGCACCTCCTGCCGGGCAACGTCACGCCGCTCCCGACGCCCGCCGCGACCGCCGCCGACGAACTGGCGACCGATCAGGCGACGTATGAGGCGCGTGCGGAGGTGCAACGCGGCCTTGACGCGCTGGCCGAGCGCAGCGCACAGCGCCAGCAACCGGGGCAGCGGAACGGCAACGGCAATGGGGGCGTGTAGCGCCTAACTCGGCCTAGCTCGCGCTGGCCGTCGGTTCCGCCAGCCACAACGCCACCTGTTGCGCGGCGGTGCGGTAGCCGTGGGCGCGGGTGGTCGCGCTGGTGATGCCGAAGGCCCGCGCCGTCTGGATGCGCCACTCACCCACGTCCGGCGTGTCGGCCAGCAGCTCGTCCGTCCACTGGCACAGATCGTCCGGCGTGGAGAAGATGCGGGTATCGCCGCGCAAACGGTCACGCGGGACGCAGGTGGGCACGCCGGCGTTATGCGCCAGCCACGCGGCGTAGTGGTCCCAGGCCCGCTGCCGGAACTCCCGCGGCGTCGCACACGACGCGCGCAGCGCCGGTAGCACCGCCAGCGCCCGTTCCGCCACCGCCGCATGCAGGTCCGGCCCGATGCGGGGAATGCCGTAGTGGTCGTAGGGGCTGCCGCCGCGCACACCGAGATAGGTGGCGCTCAACTGGCCGGTGATCGGCGCGACCAGCCGGCAGGTTTGCGCGTAGAGCCGCGTATAGAGCGCCGCGTGCCAGCGGTGCCAGGCGTGGCGCAAGAGGCCCGTCGCGGGTGCCAGGGCGCAGACGTAGCCGCGTCCATCGGGCGCACCATCGGGCATGCGCGCGTGCCAGCGCACGTAGAGCGCCGCCAGCACGAAGCGCGTCAGGGGCCGCGCCTCAATCACCTGTTCCAGCCGGCGCGGATAGGACGCGGAGGACAGCGCCGCGCTCACGCCAATCAGCGGCGCGAGTGCGGGCGCGAGCACGATGCGCCGGTCATGCGTGTCGAGCAGCGCCAGCACATTGGCCGGCAGGTAGTCATCCAGCAGCGCGATGTGGAAGTCCTTGAGCACCAGCCGCGTCACGTTGACCGGCGCGTAGGGCGGCGCGTAGGCTGGTGCTGGCATCGGCATCGGCATCGGCGCTTCCGGCTGGCGCGGATGCGAGAGCACCGCCACCTGCGGCGCACGCTGTGGCTGCGGCTGTGCGGCCACCGGGGAAGGGCCACGCGCGAGCGGGCGCGGCGGGTCCATCGAGAAGTCGGGCAGCGGTGGCAGCGACGCCGCCGTTGGCGCACGCATCCAGGCGGGTGAGGGCGCGGCGGGCTGGCGATAGCGGCGGATGGCCCGCAGATCATCGTCCGAGAGTATCTCGTACTCGTCGGTCGCATCGGTCTCGTCGCGCTCGCCATGCGCGAACGGCTGTGAAAAGCGATGGGTCAGTCGCGCTTGCAGTGCCGCTGTGATCTGCGGCGGCGCGTCGCCTAGCGGACCACTGCCTGACGCGCGGCTCCCCTTGTTCCCACTGCTGTTGCCGTTGCCATCACCGTCGTTCCCCTTATCTCCATCATCCGCAGGCCAACTTGGCATCGTCGTCGCTCCCATGCGTGCGCTCCTCGTGGTTGGCGCGCCATCCTCTGCGCTATGCCGTCTCATCCCCGTCGCGCGGGGCTGGTTCAGTACCGCTTGAGTCCTATGATTCACCGGTGGAATCGCGCGGATGCACCCCCTGCCTCGTGTCGTGGCGTGATGGTAGCAGACCGCTTCTCTCGTGTCAACAGGCAGAATGCAACGGCTCGCGTGACCGGTTCGTCACGCGAGCCGTTGCGCGTCCGGCAGTGTCCGGACGCCGCCGGGGACGCGCGCTCATCGGTATGACTGGTCAGGCGTCCGGCGTGCTGGGCGCGGTGATGGTGGGACCGGTATCGTTGGCGTGGTCAAGGTATTCCTGTGGCAGTGTAGCGCCAGCGGCAGCATCGGCGGCGGCACCGCTGGCGGCGTCATGGGCGTAGAGCGCGGAGACGAAGCGCCGGCGTCCTTCCGGAGTGTTCAAACCCCGGCGAATGACCTCCCACTCCTGCGGCGTGATGCCGAGCCAGCGCAGCCGCGCCGCCAGCGCCTGCGTCACCTCCCATTCGCCGTCGAGCAGCGCCAGCATGCGCGCGCGCCAGTGCGGGTCCGCGATGTCGCGTTCGGCGCGTGCACGTTCGGCGGCGTACTCCTCCGGTGAGCGCAACACCGTGGCGCGCGTATCGAGCAGCGGCGTCACGGCGTCCCAGGCGAGCTGGCCGAAGCGCAACAAGATCGCCACTTCCGAGATGTGCAGCGCGGCGGCCAGCCCGCGTGCCGTGTGGTGCGACGGCACCGCACCGCGATAGACGACCGTGCGCAGCGTCTCCAGGCTCACCGGCGCGTCCGGCAACTCGCGGGCGATGTCACGCTCTAACGCCGTCAGGTAGAACTTCATTTTGTTGCCCGGCCCCTCGCTGGCGTAGTGGTGGTCGAGCAGTTGGGCACGGAGCCAGTGCAACCCCTCGTTGTGTGCCGCCTGTGCCGCGCCGCGCGCCGCCTCGCTGTGGGTGGCCCGGCCCGTCCGCGGCTGCTGGACGGACAGGGCCGGCGGTATGGTCGTCATGCTGGTCGTCTCTCTCTCTCTTGTTTATCACGCGCTCAGGGCTGAGCGTGCCGTACTGGATGGCTGTTGTTGGTTGTGACGCATCATCTTCACGTGTCGCGCGCCACCTGCCAATAGTACCATGCCGCGCCATTGGTGCGTGTGATGCGTCACATGCTATAGTGATGTGCAACATGCGCACGAATGGACGCCACCGAACGGACGCACGGACTTGATGGCGGACGGCCGCACATGACAACAGATAGGGCTTTAGCCCGCCGCAAGCCGTGGGGCTTTAGCCCCTGCGGTCTGTCACGGTCCAGGGCAGTAGTCAAGATGCCTGGGCGGTGGTACACTAGGTCACACGTTCGACTGCGGGAGTGAGAGGACGGCGAGCGATGGGCAGGCGGAGACGCGGGCGGCGCGGCGGCGGGAGCGGCAGCGGCGCGGCACAGTGGCAAGCACCGATGCAGGGACAGGAGCGGCGGCGCGATCTGGAGGCGGAGGCGGCGACGGTCTTGCGCGGCTTGCTGCGGGAGATCAGCCGGGCGCGGGCGCTCTACGGCGTGGCGGTGCGGTGGGCGTCGGACGAGGAGTTGCGCCGCCACCGCTATGATGACGAGCGGCAGGGCGACGGCCCGCTGGCGCGCCGCTTGCTGCCGCGCACCACGCCGGACGCGCTGCTGGTTGTCGGCTGTACCGCGCCGTCCCTGCCGCAGCACAAGCCGCAAATCCACCTGGCACAGTCGGTGATGGACGCGCTGTGGCGTGACCCCGACCAGTTGAGCGTCGCGGATATCGAGCGCGGCGAGCGGCTGCTTACGCTACTCAACGGCGTCGCGGCGGTGCTGGCGGCGCGTGCCGAGCGCGGCATGGCCGGGCGCTTTGTCGGCGCGGCGGTCGGGCGCACGGCGTTCGTGGACGAGCTGCGTCCTGGCGGCCTGGGTGGTGAGGGCGTCGCGCCCGTCTGCCCCGCCTGTATGAGCGCCGAAGCGGCGGCACGCTGGCACGGCCTCCAGGAGCGCGGCGCACAGCGCGAGCAGGTGGAACGCCTGCTGCGCAGCGGCGCACGGATGTACGTCACCTTCCAGCGCGAGCCGGTGCCCGTGCGCTAACCGATTCCATCCTATCCTGTCCCGCCGCGTCCCGTCCCGCCGCGTCCCGCCGCGTCCCGCCGCGATCCCCTCCCGCTGTGCATTCCGTCGTGCGCCGCCGTATCCTCCGGCGCAGATACCGCCCTTCCCACGTCCACTCTCCCACTCTCCCCTTCCCGCCCGCGCCCGCCGCCGCCGCGCCCGCACCAGGGAGCGGCGAACCCACCACGAGTTTTCACGAGTTTCGCCGTACCGGGCACATTCGCCCGAAACTGGCCGCGAAATGTATTGACAAGTACATACCTTATCCGCTATAATTAAGACGTAGAAACGTGATACTGATATGACGAGCGGAGGCGATCAACATGGCACGCTGCAAGGTTTGTCACCGGGCACTGACGAACGCCGACCATATCCGCGACGGCATGGGGCCGGTGTGCGCAGCCAAAGCGGCGGCGCGCGCGTCGAGCGCGAGCGGCCACCAGCACGCGGCGGCACAGGCGGGCTATCCGGTGGCGCGGTACGAGGCGATTGTGCGCGGCGCGATGGCATGCAGCGAGCTGCTGGAGCGGGCGGAGACGTCCTACCGGCTCCTGCTAGACGACTGGACGGCGACGGACGCGGAACTGGCGGAACTGCGGCGGATCATCGCCTTGCGCATCCACTGGTGCCAGCGCGTTGAGCGGATGAAGGTGGCGGCGTACCGCCGGCTGGCGCCAGTGGCGCGGACGTTCGCGGCGGCGTAGGGAGTAGACGACGGCTAGCGGCTGATGGGCACCGGCCAGACGTCCCGCATGATGGAGGAGGCGACGGACATGAGCGAGCAGCAAAAGAACGGGTATCCCCAGCACTGGCAGACGGGGGACTTCGATCCCAACGCGCACATGATGAACCTCAAAGGCCGTGACTATCTCAGTGTGCAGGACCGGCTGCAATGGTTCATCCGTGACCAGCGCACCTTGCTGGTGGCGGGTCTCGCGACAACCACGTTCAGCGTCGAGACAGACCTGGTGGAGATGGACCGCCAGGCCGGCTACGCGCACTTCAAGACGACTGTGCGCGACGTGCTAGGGAATGAGGCGACGATGTACGGCAGCGAGACGGCCAGGGACTTCGCGGACTTCGCCGAGAAGGCGTCTACGAAGTCACTCGGCAGGGCGCTCCTGGCGCTCGGCTACGGCACGACGGCGGCGCAAGAACTGGACGAGGGCGAGCGCGTGGTGGACGCGCCACAGGAGCGCCTCCAGCCAGCCCCGGCACAGCGGCCAGCGCCGCAGCGCACCACCGCCGCGCCGGTCGCGCCCGTGCCATCCACTGCCTCCACCGCCGCCAGTGAGCCGCACAGCCTGGACACCAACGCCAGGCGCGTGCTGAGCGGCACGGAGATACAGCAGCTCAAGCGCGACGCGCTGGCGGTCGGCGTGGCGTGGCGTGACATCGTGTTGTGGACACCGGCGGCGCTCGGCAGAGCCGTTAACGCGCTCACGGTCGAGGATGCGCGGCGTATCCGCAACCTGCTCGCTGACGCGCCGGAAGCGTTCGCCTCCGAGCCTGCCGACGCCGACACGGAGACACCGATGACGGCAGCGACCCCCGCGTACTAACGTCCTACGAAGGCTTGTCTTTTCGGCTTGCCTGTTATAGTATTGTCATGTGGATATGCCAGTAATAGAACAGGCAAGCGAGCGAGTGGGCGACGGGAGATGGTGTGTATGCAGGCATTGATCCATTCCTTTCTCGGCACGGTCGGTATCACCAGTTGTACGGCGGTCGGGCTGTCGTGGGCGCTACGCGGCACCTGGCGGATGGTGCGGGCGCGACGGTCGGCGGCGATGGCAGCACAGCGGCGCATCAATACGCCGCACCTGATCGCGCGGGCGCACGCGGCGTTTATCGCGGACGTGGAGCGGCGGCTAGCGGAGGCACGCTGCGACGGGGCGCACCTCGTGACGCGGATGCGTGCCGACAGCATCGAGTACACGGACGGCGCACCAGCGGCGGGTCCGGCGTGGGTGGAGCATGTGGAGTACCGCATGTACGGCCCGCTGCCCCGGCGCTCGCTGCTGTGGCGCGTCTGGCACCGCGTGCTGTGGGGCGATACCCGCACACCGGATGAACGCCACCCCCGGCGCGTGGAGGCGCAGCCAACCGAGCCACAGATGGCCGTGCTGACGACGACCCGGAGCATGCAGCGAGCGGACCCGCCGCCGCCGCCGCCACTGTTGCACGGCGAGCTACGACCGGCGCGGCTCTACACGGTGGGGAAGGCGGGGCAGCACGCATGAGTTGTGTGAATTGTGGCCGTCCGGTGGTGCGGGCGCTGGCTCCGGACACGGGCGTGGAGGCGGGCGAAAGCCCATCGGTGTTCTACTGTGCCGCGTGCTGGCGGCTGCGTCTCGCGCGTGACCTCGTGGCCGATGGCAAACGGACGGACTACCCCGGCTTCAAGCATGGTGGCGCGGACATGCAACAGCCGGGCGATGCCAACCGCGATTTTAACCGGGCGGTGATGCGGGCGCTCATCCGCCCGAACGCCTGGTACGACGGACGGGAGATGGGAGAGTAGTCATGGCGCGAACAGTCAAGATGAACAACATGCACAAGCCGCATCCAACGCACTGTGCGGCGTGCGGACGGGCGCTGCCACGACGGGCATACCGGACGCAGTGCGCGACGTGCATCAAGGCGGCTCAAGGCAAGGGCGACGCGCACAAGTGGCGGTGGCAGCCGGGCGCGGAATGGGCGCGAAAGCGGGTCACGGCATGAGCAACAGTATCGAGCGGTGCGCGTGCGGCTCACTGCTCCTGGCGGCGTCTGAGCGGCGCTGGAGTGCGTGCGAACCGTGCCAACTGCGGGGCCAGCACAGCACGGCGCGAGCGGTGGCGGCGCTCGGTGTGACAGCGGAGACGAGCGGCGCGGTCGTCAACTTCTGCCACCACGGCTACCTCCGGGCCGTATGCGCGGAGTGCCGGGCTGAGGCAGACGACAGCGTGGCGGAGGACCAGCGGCGGCGGCAGGGCCGGGAAGGATAGGGTGTGAGGCGAGCATGAGCAACACATCGTCACCAGTCACGAGCACGACGACCACGAAGCTGAGCCGGGGGCAGCGGCGCATCCTGTTCGCGCTGGCGTCGCGTCCCGCGGCACGCATCAAGCACGGCGGCTACGGTCTGTACCTCACAGACGGGCACGGGTGGGTGGCGACGGACCTGCGGCTGCGTGCCGCGACGATCAGCGCGTTAGTGCGGCTCGGCTGGCTCCGAGAGCAACGTGACAGCATAGGCCGCACGGAGTGGGCATTGACAACAGCGGGTAGAGAGGCGGTCACGGAGTGATGATCGACCTATCAGTGCGCTGTAGCGTGTGCGGCGCGGCCATCTCGCTGCCAGCGGAAGCGCAGCCGCAACCGGACGGTATCGAGCCGGTGTGCGCGGACTGTGAGGCGGGGATCGCGGACATGGCGGACATGGCGGCAGAGGGCCAGCCGTGCGCGGATTGCGGCTGTGAGCCGGGGGAGCGTGCCAGCGGCGACGATGGCGACGGCGTGCGGTATCTGGCGTGGGCGTGCATGTGCGTGTGCCACGAACCGGTGTGGATGGAGGACCAGGGCGATGAGTGATGTGAGACAAACGGCTATTTGCGCCGTAGAGGGAGAGAGATCGTGAACAACACAAAACTGAACCTGGACGAGCTGGTGCTGAGCGCCGGTGCGCATGCGCCCGACAGTGGCGAGGCGTGCGTGATGGAGGCGGTGGCCTACGTGGCCGGCGAGCCGTGGACGGACGCGCCACAGTGCGCCTCGCCGGTGATCGCGGCGTTTTGCCGCCGCTGGAATGATACAGACGAGCCATACGGCGCGGCGATCCGCGAGCGGCTGAAAACCTATGTGCCGCGATTAGTCGGCAGCCGGGGCACGCCGGAGGTTGAGCGGCGGCGGGCATGGCTGGCGTTAGACTGGCTGATCCGGGTCTACACGCCGACGTGGCTGCGCCTGGTGCCGGCGCTCGTGGCGCATGCTGATGCGCTGGCGGCGCTGCCACCGCAGACGAGCGATAAGGCGCTGCGAGCCTCCGCCGCCGCCAGGGCCGCCGCCTGGGACGCCGCCGGGGACGCCGGGGACGCCGCCAGGGCCGCCGCCTGGGCCGCCGCCGGGGACGCCTGGGCCGCCGCCGGGGCCGCCAGGGCCGCCGCCTGGGCCACCGCCGGGG
>JADMIN010000050.1 GCA_015478575.1 Ktedonobacterales bacterium
CGAGTGGCCAGACCAAGGCCATTGGCTTCATGAAGCTCGCCCTCACGGAGGGTCTGGAACTGCCGATCTATGAAGCCTTCGCCTATGAGCGTCACCTGCAAAACCAACTCTTCGAGACGCCGGATTGCAAAGAGGGTGTCGCCGCTTTCCTTGAGAAGCGTCCCCCCAAGTTCGGCCAACAGTCGTAACGAGGTGTAACGCCTCTCAACACCCGCTCCCACGAGAAGCCCAAGAGCGCCAGTATCCATCGCTCTGGATTCGCCTGGCGCTCTCGGCGTCTCTCGGCGTCTCTCGGCGTCTCTCGGCGTCTCTCCTCCTGCCATTGTCGCCGGTCGTAGGCGCACGAGCGGCAGGCGCCGCTACCGGGCAGGCACCTTCGACGCACGGCGCGCGTCACAGACCCCTCGCCTATTCGCGGGCGTCCGCCATTCGCGCATGAGGCCCCTTGCCTCTTCATCTCTGCCCGTCAGGCATACGGGCCGCTGGTGGTGTGGCTGCCACGCGCACTGAACCGCAACTCTTTGCTGTCCCTTCCGTAAAGAGAGTATGGAAAAATTCGTTTCCCCTTGCGTTTCCGCTCCGGTATGAGGCATAATACACTGTAGTTGCACTTGATGCATCTACGAAATTGCTCTGGACAAAACGCCGCGAGCGCGATACAATACTGTAGGTACGAGACATGGATATACAAAATTCCTCGGAACAGGAGCATTGGTTCATTACCTACCACTTCGTGTGGGGGCCAATGCGCTCGAAGCCCTGTCTCGTCGGCGAGATCGCGCGGCGACTCCAGGCCCTGGTAGAGGAACGGGCTGGTGTACTTGCCTTCCAGCCGCTCGCGCTCGTGATCCTACCAGATCGCGTGTATCTGGCCGCCGCCGCGCCGCCCACGCTGGCGCCGCATCGCATCGTCTGCCAGGTAAAGGCGGTCTCGTCACGTATCTTGCGTGATGAGTTCCCGGAGTTGACACGCATTCCAACTCTCTGGACCCGCGCCTATTTCGTCGTCGCGGGCGATGACGTCACCGCCGAGGAGGTGTTCCGGCGTTACGAAGCCCTCCAGCGACCGCGGCGACCGCGAGGCCGCCCACCAAAGCGGCAATCCGCCCACGAGGAGGACGGCTCACCCAGCGCCTAGCCTGACAACAGGCGCGCCACTGGGGTCACAGGAGGAACAGGGGGACGCGCGTCCCGCTCCTAAGATCCCACTCCGATTCCAATTGAAAGCGAGATACCATAGAATGCAAAAATGCGAACGCTGCCAGATCAATGATGCCCGCGTCCGGCTCGATTCCATCGCGAATGGCCGCCGCGAACAGCACTACTTCTGCCAGAAATGCGCCGAAGAGATGCTGGGTGGCGAGCTGAACCAGTTCACGGGCGGCGCCCCAGGGGGGCCGTTTGGCTCCCTCTTCGGCAACGTCGGCAACGGTGGCGCACAGGAGAGCGGCGGCACTCTGGGCTTTCGCCCAGGTGGCACTTCCACCACACAGCGCACCACCGACACGCAGAGCAAGACTCCGACGCTTGACCAGTTCGGGCGCGACCTGACCGCCGAGGCGCGTGAAGGCAAGCTCGATCCCGCTGGTGGCCGCGAGCGTGAGATCCGCCGCGTGCTGACGGTGCTCGGTCGCCGCCAGAAAAACAATCCTGTGCTGATCGGCGAGCCGGGTGTCGGCAAAACCGCCATCGTCGAGGGCATCGCCCGCCGCATTGTCGAGGGCAAGGCCCCGGCGAATCTGCGCAACGCCCGTATCGTCTCGCTGAATATCGGCGGCGCCGTCGCGGGTGCGATGTTCCGTGGCCAGTTTGAGGAGCGCATCAAGCAGATGCTGGAAGAGATCCGGCGGAATCCGGATGTGATCCTCTTCATTGACGAACTCCACACCGTCGTGGGCGCCGGCGCGGCTGAGGGCGCCGTTGGCGCGAGCGACCTGCTCAAGCCAGCGCTCGCGCGAGGCGAGTTGCGCTGCATCGGCGCCACCACCCTCAATGAGTATCGCAAGCACGTCGAGAAGGACGCTGCCCTTGAGCGTCGCTTCCAGCCTGTGCTGGTGAACGAGCCATCCGCCGACGAGGCCATCACCATGCTCAAGCTCGTCCGCGAGAACTACGAAGTGCATCATGGCGTGAAGATTACTGATGAGGCTGTCGAGGCCGCCGTCCGGCTCTCGGACCGCTACATCAACGATCGTTTCCTGCCAGATAAGGCCATTGATGTCATGGACGAGGCGGCGTCCGCGCTCCGCCTAGAGGCCACCGAGCGCGGCTTGCTCGGCCCAGAAGCCGTCCAGTCGCTTGAGCGGGAGCTGGCCGAGGTCCAGGCCGAGAAAGAGGCGGCGGCGCTTGCCGAAGAGTATGAGAGAGCCGCGAAACTGCGCCAGCGGGAGTTGAAGGCCTTGGCCCAGCTCGATGAGGCCCGTGGCAAGGCCGGCGAGGTGCCGACGATGCTCGTCACGCCGGAGGATATCGCCAAGGTGGTCGAGGGCTGGACGGGCGTGCCCGTCAGCCAGATGCTCGAAAGTGAGCGCCAGAACCTGCGCCATCTGGAGGATGATCTGCGCACGCGCGTTATCGGCCAAGATGAGGCCATCAGCGCGGTGGCTCGCGCCATCCGCCGCTCGCGCGCTGGCCTCAAGGACCCTCAGCGGCCCATCGGGTCGTTCCTGTTCATGGGGCCGACCGGCGTCGGCAAGACGGAGCTAGCCAAGGCGCTGGCGGCGACCATCTTTGGCAGCGAGGAGAACATCGTTCGCCTTGATATGTCTGAGTATATGGAGTCGCACACCGTCTCGCGTCTCTTCGGCAGCCCTCCGGGCTACGTCGGGCACGACGAGGGTGGCCAGCTTACCGAACAGGTGCGCCGACGTCCCTACAGCGTCATCCTGCTCGATGAGATCGAGAAGGCGCACCCCGAGGTCTTCAACGCACTGTTGCAGATCCTCGATGATGGTCGGCTCACGGACGGTCAAGGGCGCACAGTGGATTTCAAGAACACCGCCGTCATCATGACCAGCAACGTGGCCACACCCGAGATGCGGCGTGCCAGCCTCGGCTTCGCGTCCCCACGCTGGGGCGAAGCGACCACCGCCGAAGAGAGCGAGGAGGCCCAGAAGCGTGCGCGCGCGATGCGGGGACTGAAGATGGCGTTCCGGCCAGAGTTCCTGAACCGTATTGACCAGATCGTGGTCTTCCACGAGTTGGGCAAGGCGGAGCTGCGGCAGATCGTTGACCTGCTGCTCGCCAAGGTCCGCGCGCGGCTGGCCGAGCAAGAGATCGGTTTCGAGTATGGTGATGACCTACGCGCGTTCCTCATCACTGAGGGCTTTGATGCGGACTTTGGCGCGCGGCCACTGCGCCGGGCCATCCAGACGCATGTGGACGACAGACTAGCGGATGCCCTGCTGGCGGGTGAGTTGCGGCCAGGCCAGACGGCGCTGGTCACCGCCAACGGGGGCACGATCCAGGTGATCGCTCAGGGCGAGCCCCGGGTGATCACTACCGTGGCGGAGAAGTTGCCCGCGGCATAGCGCATCCACACGCGGAGCGGCGAGGGCGCATCCTTCAGGGGGTGCGCCCTCGTTTTGCCTTCCGCGCGTGGCCCTCCTCGCTTCGCGTTGTCGCGGCCTCGCGCGTCCTCCTCCTCCCACACGCCCTCGCGGCACCAGCGGTGTGGCGCTGAGGCTTCTGGCAGGCGGCTCTCGGTCGGCATGATCGCTCCGCGACGCTTCCCCCCCATCTGTCGGTGCGCGCGCCCGTCGCTTCCGTCTACGCGAGCCGCCGTCGGATATCATATAATGCGTACAGGTGCTGTCTCGCGGCGCATAGGTGCGGCTTCGTGCCTCACCAGCACCCTACATCCATCACCGAGACACCACCGCGAGCGAGCGACACATCCAAAAGCAGTACGTCAGGCCCGAAAGGAGCGCGCCCCATGGGATTCAACATGAAAGACCTCCAGAAGATGCAGGCCAAGCTCGTGAAGATGCAGGAGGACCTACAAAACAGCACCTTCGAGGGCACCTCCGGCGGCGATATGGTGCGCGTGGCGATGAACGGTAGGTATGAAGTCACCGCCGTCAAGCTGGATAAAGAGGTCGTAGACCCCGAAGATGTCGGCATGCTCGAAGATCTCATCCTTACGGCTTTGAAGGATGCGTTCACCAAGGCCGGCGAGGCACAGGCCAAGATGATGAGCTCCATGACTGGCGGCCTCCCGCCCGGACTCGGCTTCTAATTCGCGCCGCATACCCAAGGAGGGCCATATTCCGTGGTGATCTCCCGGCGCGCGACGTACCGCATACGGAATGTGTCTTCCCCCACACAACACGAGTAGGACATGCAGACCACTTCAGCGTTGGTGACGGCGCTCATCGAAGAATTCGCCAAGCTGCCCGGTATCGGACCCAAAACCGCGCAGCGGCTCACCTTCTTTATCCTCCGCAGTCCCACCGACCAGGCACGCCGCCTGGCCGAGGCGATCACGCGGGTAAAGGAGAGTATCATCCAGTGCTCCACCTGCTTCAACCTCACTGAGACCGACCCCTGCCCAGTCTGCGCCAATGCCCAGCGCGATCGCCAGGTGATCTGTGTCGTCGAGGAGCCGCTGGATGTGCTGGCGCTGGAGAAGACTGGCGTGTTCAAGGGCCTCTATCACGTTTTGCACGGCGCCCTCTCGCCCATCGAAGGCATTGGCCCACGCGATTTGCGCATTGATGAGCTTGTCGCGCGCGTGCGTCCGCGTGGCGAGGAGCAGCCGGTGAACGAGGTCATCCTCGCGACCAATCCCAACTATGAGGGTGACTATACCGCCGCCTATATCGCCCCGCTCATCGCGCGCCCACACCTGCGGGTGACGCGCTTGGCGCGGGGGCTGCCCATCGGCGGCGACCTGGAATATGCGGACGAGGGCACCCTCAGCCGCGCACTGGAAGGCCGCCGCGAGGTCTAGCGACCCGCACGGCGGGTGAAGGGTGAACGGCATCAGCATTCCCAATGGCGAGCGGGAGGAGCGGCCTATGGCCGATCAGGACATCACGCACCGAATGCGCGAGCAGCGGCTGCGCACGCTCGCCCTGGCTGACCAGATCAGCGAGGACCGTTGGCGTGAGCCAGCGCTCCCTGGTGGCCGCACCCTCCACGACCAGCTCACGCATCTGCTGGCCTGGGATGAATGGGCCGTCGCGGTCTTCGAGATCAGCGCCCTGCGCGCGCTGCCACCCAGCCTAGTCCACGCGCTCCAGGAGAGCGACGACTATAACGCGCGCACAGAGGAGCGCTATCGTCGGCTCAGCCGCGACGACATCCTGTCTGCCCTGCAAGGGGCGATTGATCGCGTCATCCTCAGCGCCGTTCGCTCCGCCAGCGATGGGCAACCCTGGGAAGAGCGGCACATCGCTGAGTTGGCTGGCGTACGGATCACCGCCGAGAGCGGCAGCGCCACCAGCGACATCAGCGGGCCAAGTGTGGGAGAGATCCTCTTGCATCTGCTAGAACACGAAAGCGCCCACGCCGAGGAGATCAGCGCGGCCTTCGGCATCGAGCCGCATCTCGAGCGATTTACCGGCGGCGAGGGGCGGCAGCCACCTCCCGTGTAGTCTCCTCTGGGCATGTGCGGGCCATCCCAGGGAGAGAAGGTTCCGCTTTGCTCGTGCGCGGAGAGAAGAGGCGATTGACGCCACAGTGACCTAGGCGTACAATGGTTGTACGTATGTTCGAGAATGAGACACCGTAACCCCAAGCCAAGCACAGTATCACACACCAGCGACGAGACCGCCAACGCGGCGGCGGCGCTGCCAGCGGAGAAATGCCGCCAAGCGTGGCGGGAGAACGAGCGAAAGAGGAGACCAGCATGCCCGCAGACCGCGGCAACAGCAACATCACCACCGTGGCGTACGGCGCGAGCGCCAGCGAGCGTGAGAAATCGCTCGAATTGACGGTGTCGCAGATCGAGCGCCGTTTCGGCAAGGGCGCCATTATGAAACTCGGCGAGCACCGCGCGCATGTCAAGGTGGACTCGATTCCCACCGGCTCGATCAACCTTGATCTGGCCCTGGGCATCGGCGGCATTCCCCGCGGGCGCGTGACCGAGATCTATGGCCCCGAAAGTTCGGGCAAGACAACCCTATGTCTGCATGTCATCGCCAACGCGCAGAAGCGCGGCGGCGTCTGCGCCATCATTGATGCCGAGCACGCGCTCGACCCCGCCTATGCCCAGCGGCTCGGCGTCAACGTCAACGAACTCTTCATCTCACAGCCCGATACGGGCGAGCAAGCCCTAGAGATCGTCGAGATGCTGGTGCGCAGTGGCGCGCTGGATGTCGTCGTGATTGACTCCGTGGCCGCGCTCGTGCCCCGTGCCGAGATCGAGGGCGAGATGGGCGACGCGCACGTCGGCCTCCAGGCGCGCCTGATGAGCCAGGCGTTGCGCAAGCTGACCGGCGCCATCAACAACTCCAAGACCGCCGTCATCTTCACCAATCAGTTGCGTGAGAAGGTGGGCGTCATGTTTGGCAGCCCAGAAACCACCCCCGGTGGCCGCGCGCTGAAGTTCTACGCCTCCGTGCGCCTGGATATCCGCCGCATTGACTCGATCAAGATTGGCACCGAGGTGGTGGGCAGCCGCGCCAAGGTGAAGGTGGTCAAGAATAAGGTCGCCGCGCCCTTCCGCATCGCTGAGTTCGACATCATGTTCAATGAGGGCATCTCACGTGAGGGTAGCCTGATTGATGTCGGCCTCGAGATGGGCATTGTCAAGAAGGCTGGCGCCTTCTTCTCCGTCGGCGATATCCGTCTGGGTCAGGGCCGCGAGAATGCCAAAGAGTTCCTGCGGCAGAATACCGATGTGGCCGAGGCCATCGAGAACCAGATCCGCACCGCCGTCGCGCCCATCGCCGCCGCCCCAGATGACGAAGAGAGCGACGAAGAGGACGTGTAGCCGCTCGGCGGGCGTGGTGCGAAACCTGGTGGGATCATGGGGCGTCCATCCCCATCTCGCTCGCGCCGTCCCTGTGGAGCTTCACCCTGGGATGGCGCCGACTGGCGGATTGCCAGCGCCACCCAGCGCACCACCAGAGGGATGCGAGGTCGTTCGCGCGGACACCGCCGCACGGGGAAACGGCGCTTCTCTCCATGGGAAGCGCCGTACTTGATTGCCACCTCAGCGCCTTTTCGAGCGGAAGAGGCGGTCATAGTGCTCGCCGACGATATCCGCCGGAAAGAGACGCAAGAGATTGAAGGCCGCCACCCCGAAGATCAGCCAATCCACACCGATCTCGCCGCCAATCTCCAGCGGAACGCCGAATAACCCAAGGACGGGCACGAGGAAGGTGGCCACATCCGTGAAGATCTCCGGCACCAGCACCGCCGCCAGCAGGACGCCCAGCGAGCCAACGAACGCCAGTTTACGGAAAGGATGCACCCGCGCGTCGCGCAGCACGGCCATCACCAGCATCCCCGTCTTGCGCATATGGAGGAGAAGCGCGAACTGGCTCAAGCGGCTGCGGGAAGTCGTCGCACCGGGAAGTGGTTGAGGCATACTTACTCCTCCTCATCATCTGAAGCCCCCCCCGGAGAAGGGGGTGTGTGTGGTACGCGCCCATTCGCGAGCACCGCGCGGATCTGCCGCATCATACCTTCAATCATCTCATCAGTCCAGCCCGCTGGGATACCCTCCGACAGGAGTTCCTGCCAGGTGGTCGGCGGCGCGGCGGGTAGCGCCCGACCAGACGCGGCCCCGCCAGATGGCGGCGCTGTCCGCCGTGGCAATGGCGGCAGCGAGGGCGGCGCTTCGCCTCTGGGGGCGTGGGGTGGCGCATCCGCTGGCGGAGCATCCGCTGGCGGAGCATCCGCTGGCCCAAACGCGGCCACGCCCATCGGTGGCGTCGGGTGCGGATGACGCACCAGCGGCGGCGTATATGCTGGCGGCGCGGCGGGCGTGGCCGCTGGAGTGGCCGTGGGCGATACTGCCTGGCGCCGCCAGAAACGCGCCAGCCGGACGCTTTCCGCCGCGCTCACCTCCGTCCCCCGCACGCGCTCCAGTTGGCCCATCTCGCCCGCCAAGAGCAGCGCATCGCCGCGCCCTAGCAAACATTCCGCGCCCGTCGCGCCAAGGATCGTACGTGAGATGGCGGCACTGCCAACGGCAAAGGCCAGGCGCGTCGGCAGATGCGCCTTGAGAGGTCCGCTGAGCGTGCCATCGCTTGGGCGCTCCGTTGCCAAGATCAGATGCAGGCCCGTCGTCCGCCCCAGGTGCGCCAAGCGACAGAGTGCCTGCTCAGCGCCCGGCACGCCGGGCAGCAGATCGGCCAGCTCCGCGACCACCACCACGATGCGCGGGAGCCACTCCAACCCCGTCTCCTGTCCCGCGAGTTGTTGGTAGGCCTCCAGGCCGGGCACGCCCAGTCGCGTAAAGAGTTGGGAGCGCCGCTCCGCCTCCTCGATCGCCCGTCGCAGCGCGCTCAGCGTCGCCCCTGGCTCCGTCACGATGGGCATTAGCAGGTGGGGCAGGTCATCGTAGGTCTGCGCCTCTGCCCCACGCGGATTGATCAGCACTAGGCGCACATCATCCGGCGTCGCGTGACTGAGCAGCGAGGTGAGGAGCGCGCGCGCTGTCGCGCCCGCTCCCGTGCCCTGCTCGCCCGACAGCAACAGGTGGGGGCAGCGCGCCAGATCCAGCGCCCGGGCCTGCCCGCGCACGTCACGCCCCAGCGCCAGGGCCAACCGTGAGCGTGCCACCGCCTGCTGGAAGGCATCGCTCAGGAGCAGCTCGCTGAGCGTGACCGGTTGGGCATCGGGTCGCGGTACCTCCACGTGAATGAACGGTTGACCGGGTGAGGGCGCCTCCATACGCAGCCGGCGCACGCCCAGCGCCGCCGCCAGTTGGGGCCGCGCGCGCAGAATCTGGCTCACCGGCATCCACACCGCCAGCGACTGCCTCCCCTGCTCACCGAGCACCTGGCCTCGCGCGTCGCGCCGGAGCCGCTCAGCGGGGCGGATGCTCAGGCGAATGGCCATCGGCCCAGCCCAGATGTCATCCCGACGCACCTCAGCCGCGATGCCCATCGCATACAGTGCCCCTTCTAGCCGCTGTGCCATCTCCTCCGCCCAGACGGGCGCGACTGGCGCTGGTGGCCTGGGCACGTCGAAGAGATCGAGCGGCGGCAGTTCCCATGATAGGGTGCCCGCCTCCAACCGCGGGAAGCCCGCTGTGGGCAGCAGCACCGTCGCGGGGAACTCAGCGTGAGGCTCAGCCGGGGCAGTGTCGCCGCGCGGCCAAGTCGCGCCTTTGGCGGGTGCGCGTGTGAGCATGTGCCGCGCGGTGGCCGCCGAGCGTATCAGCGATGGTGCCCGCGCGCCAGCCTGGCGCACTGCCCACCCGACCCCGCGCGCCGCCTCAGACGGACCTATCTCCGCCAGCGCGAGTGCGAGCGCCCCAGCCAGCGCGACGGCCACCACCCGCGCCACCAGAGGTGGCAGCCCACCGAGGGATGAGGCGAAGAACTTGCCGGCCAGCCCGCCGGTGTGATGCCCCAGGAAGAGCGTGCTGCCACCCTCCATCGCGATCCACAGGAGCAGCGCCACGAGAAAGAGGTGCTGGCGCAGCAGTGGGCGACGGACCAGACTCTCCGCCACCAGCACCGCGCCACCCGCCACCAATAGCGCCAGCAGAGAATAGGCGCCCCAGCCGGAGAGCCGATACCAGACCGTGCCGAGCGCGCCGAGTGCCGCCGCACGGTCGCCGCGCAGCACCAGCCCGATGTAGCCAAGCACACCCACCACGATGAGGATGGTGC
>JADMIN010000749.1 GCA_015478575.1 Ktedonobacterales bacterium
CGTGTACACTGCCCTCAACGCCAAAGCCGACGTCGTTGCCTTTGGCTATGGGGAGGATCGCATGAGGAAACGCAACGTTCTTATCGTTGCCCGGTTGTCATTCGGTCTTCTGACCTTGGCGGCCATCAGCACACAATTGGTGATTCACCTTCGGCACGGTTTCGATCTGATCAACTTTTTTAGCTACTTTACCAACTTGTCGAATATATTCGCGGCGGTTGTATTCCTGCTTGGTGCGCTCTTCCTCCTCCAGCGCCGCGAACTGACCGCCAGGGATGACCTCATTCGAGGGGCGTCGGTTGTGGCTATGGCGGTCGTTGGCATCGTATTCAGCATCTTGCTTCGGAACGAGGACTTGGGCGCCCTCTTGCCGTGGGTGAATGCCGTGCTCCACTACATCATGCCGGTGGTCGTGGTGGCGGACTGGCTCTATCAGCCGCCGAAGACGAAACTTGCCATACAGCAGGCGGGGTATTGGCTCATCTATCCATTGCTGTATGTCATCTATGTGATGATCCGTGGCGCGATTGTCGGGTTCTACCCCTACCCGTTCTTGAACCCGGCCAAGTCCGGTGGCTATGGGAGTGTGGCGCTGTATTGCGTCGCTATCCTCGTCGTATTCGGTCTCGTCAGTTGGCTTCTCATCGTCTTGGGGAATAGGCGCGAGCGCGCCGTGTCGCCAGAGGTTGCCTAGCACGACAGCGACGCGGCACGTCCATGCGGAGAAGAGCAGGCCGCGCGTATGGTATACTGCGGCGGAGGGCGCGCGGCACGGACACGCGGGCGCGCGGGAGGCCAGCGATGCCAGACCAGACTAACGAGGATGCGCCCGGCGAGGATGCGCGCGACCTGAGCGAAGACCCGGCGGTCAGTGAGTATGTGCGGCGGCGCGCGGGCCACTACTACCTCGGCGCCAGCCGCGTCTCGCTGGCCAGCGTCCTCTGGCTCTGGCAGCGGCACGGCGAGCCACCGGAGGCGATCCAGCAGAGCTTCCCCAGCGTCTCGCTGGCGGCGATCTATGGTGCCATCGCTTACTATCTGGACCACCAGCCGATGCTCGATGCCTACCTAGGCCGTCTGGATGCGCTTGGGCGCCAGATGAGCGAAGAGTTCCAGACGGCGCACCCAAACCTCTATGAGCGGCTGATGGAGCGGCGTGCCGAGTTGGAAGCGGCGGAGCGGACCGCGCCCACTCCGCATGACACGGACGCGCCCCCCGATGTCGCGCGGACGCCGACCTCCCCGACATGAGCGGCGCGCGGGGCGTGGTGCGATTTCTGGCTGATGAGAACTTCGACCAACGGATTACCCTAGGGCTTAGGCGCAACGCTCCCGC
The DNA here is from genome assembly GCA_015478575.1 of Ktedonobacterales bacterium. GTDB lineage: Bacteria > Chloroflexota > Ktedonobacteria > Ktedonobacterales > JADMIN01 > JADMIN01. The sequence goes on from JADMIN010000749.1 coordinate 1,337, forward strand.
GCTCGACATCCAGACGGCCAGAGAAGCGGGCCTCCTCGGCATGCCCGACCCTGCCGTGCTCGCCTATGCCGCTGACGAGAACCGTGTGGTGCTCAGCCACGATACGAGCACACTGCCCGGCCACCTCGCCACCTTCCTTATGAGCGGGCGCCACAGTCCAGGCGTGCTGCTCGTTCCCCAGGAATCCGCGCTTGGGCGCACCATCAGCGATCTGCTGCTCGTGTGGGAAGCCAGCACCGCGGACGAGTGGCGCGATACCTGGACGCGCCTGCCACTCTAGGCGC
>JADMIN010000750.1 GCA_015478575.1 Ktedonobacterales bacterium
GCACAGAGGGCCTCCCAGGTGGTGGCGGTGTCGTTGCCCAGCGGCGTCACAAGACCGATGCCCGTAATGCCTACCCGTGTGGTCATAGCGTGTTCATCCTCTCCCGCGCTGCCCGCGCCACCTGTGCTCGCCACCTGTGCTCGCCACCTGTGCTGCCAATCGCCAGTCGTCGGCGCCACGCACCAGCCAGGGTACATCGTACCGCAAGAATGGCGTGAAGAGACAGACCGCGCGACCAACGCGCATTTGACGGCTTGGGTATACTTTCTAAAGTGTGGCACCGAAAGAGACGGCGATGAGGCGCCCCAAAACAGATCGAGGGGAGAGACATGAGTGAGACATCCGCCAGTGGAGCTGGCCTCGCGCCACAGGAGCGCGCGCCACAGGAGCGCGCGCTGCCACGGCACGCTGGCTGGATTCTCGCCGCGGCCACGCTCGGCTCTGGCACCGTGTTTCTGGATGGCACCGTCGTGAATGTCGCGCTCCCACGCATGCAGGCCGACTTTCGCGCGTCGCTGGCGGGCATCCAGTGGATTGTGGATGCGTACGCGCTGCTGTTGGCGGCGCTGCTGCTCGTTGGCGGCGCGCTCGGCGATCTCTATGGGCGCAAGCGCGTCTTCAGCATTGGGCTGGTCGCCTTTTCGTTCGCCTCGGCGCTCTGCGGGCTGGCGCCGAATCTGGGGATGCTGATCGCCGCGCGCGCGCTTCAGGGGGTCGCTGGGGCGCTGCTCGTGCCGGGCAGCCTGGCCATCATCAACGCCGCCTTCCCCGCCGCGCGCCGTGGCCAGGCCATCGGCACGTGGGCGGCCTTCACGGGCGTCACCACCGCTCTGGGGCCGCTGCTCGGTGGGTATCTGGTGGATGCCGCGTCGTGGCGCTGGGTCTTCTTCATCAATATTCCGCTGGTCTTTGTCGCCGTGGCGATTACCAGGCGGGTGGTCTCTGAGACGCGCGGCGCGCACGCCTCACACCGCATTGATTGGGCCGGAGCGGTGAGCATCACGCTGGGCCTGGGCGGCGTGATCTTTGGGTTGATCGAGGGACCAGGGCGTGGCTGGAGCAATCCGCTGGTCGCGCTCGCGTTGGTTGTGGGGGTGGTCGGGCTGTGCGTCTTCGTCGTCGTCGAGGCGCGGGGGGCACATTCGATGATGCCCCTGATGCTCTTTCGCTCGCGCCAGTTCTCTGGCACGAACGCCGCGACCCTGGTGATCTACGCGGCATTCAGTGGCGCGCTGCTCTTTCTCGTGCTCGATCTCCAGCAGATTCAGCATTACACGGCCCTGCGGACGGGCCTCTCGCTCCTGCCCATCTCGCTGGTGCTGCTCGCCTTCTCGCGCGTCTCTGGCGGTCTCGCTGATCGCTTGGGGCCACGCCTGCCGATGACCGTGGGGCCGCTGCTCATCAGCGTAGGGTACCTGTTGTTGCTGCGCGAGCGCCCTGGCGCGTCGTATGTGGGTGTGCTGCTGCCGGGTGTGGTGGTGCTCGCGCTGGGCATGGTCGTGACGGTCGCGCCGTTGACGACGGCGGTCATGACGGCGGTTGAGGTGGATTATTCGGGCGTGGCCTCAGAAGCTGTTTTGAAAGTCAGCCCGCAGGACTGGATCCCGGTTGCCCGTAGCG
>JADMIN010000751.1 GCA_015478575.1 Ktedonobacterales bacterium
GGGTGCGCGTCAAAGATATGCAGCCTCTGGTAGAGTGCGCGTCACGAAGGTGTGGCGCGATCCAGAGGAGGCAGGCAATGAGTGAGGCGGAGCCGTTCCCGGCATGGGCAACGCGCACCAGCGCGGTGGAGGCGGAACTCGTGGCATGGCGGGCGGCGCATCCCCGCGCCACCCTGAGCGAGATTGAAGCGGCGGTGCAGCAGGCAGTGACGTGCCTGCGCGAGCAGTATCTCTCTGACTTGATCCATGCGAGTGGCGCGACCGATCCAACGACGCTGCCCGACACGGCGCAGCCAGTCTGCCCGACCTGTGGCGGGAGACTGGCGCCGCGTGGCTGGCAGGAACGAACGGTGCTGACTGCGGGGCAGCCAACCCCGGTGCATCTGCGCCGCCGGTATCTGGTCTGTGCTGCCTGCGGAAGCGGGGTTTTCCCCCCTTGATGAGGAACTGGCGCTCATCTCCGGCGCGGAGAGCGCGACGCTGCGCGAGGGAATGGTGCGGTTGGCGGCGTGGATGCCCTTCGCCCGTGCAGCGGAACAGCTCGCCTTCTTCTGGGGCGTGACGGTGAGCGAAGCGACGGTGCGACGGCAGAGCGAGGCGGCGGGGGCGGCCTACGTCGCGGTGCAGACGGCGACGGTGGAGCGGCTGATGCGTGAGCAGCCACCCGCTCCGCCCGGTCCGGCCTGCCAACAGGTGAGCGCGGACGGAGCGATGGTGCCGCTGCTTGGGGGAGTCTGGGCAGAGGTCAAGACGGTGGCGATTGGCACGGTACACCGGGGGGCGGGAGCGAACCGGAGTGAGGATCACTCGTACTTCTCGCGCTTGGCAGACCACACGACCTTTACCCACGCTGCCCTGTGTGAGACGCATCGCCGGGGGATGGCGACGGCGGCGGTCGTGGTCGGGGTGATGGATGGGAGCGCGTGGTTACAAGGCTTCCTCGATTACCACCGCCCGGACGCGGTCCGCATCCTTGACTTCCCGCACGCGGTGCAGCAGATCAGCGCGGTGGGACAAGCGGTCTGGGGAGCGGGGAGCGCGGCGGCAACCGCGTGGCTGGATCGGCAGTGTCAGACGCTCAAACATGGTGATCCCGACGACGTGCTGGCGGCGCTTCGTGCCGTGCCGGTAGACGCGGCGGTGGCGCCCGCAGCGGCAGTGGCGACGCGCGATGCAACGCTGGGCTATCTGGTGAGCCGCCGGGCGCAGATCGCCTATGCGGACTTCCAAGCGGCGGGCTATCCGATTGGCAGCGGGATCGTGGAGAGCGCGAACAAACTAGTCGTCGAGGCGCGATTGAAGGGGAGTGGGATGCACTGGGCGCAGGGAAACGTCAATGGGATGCTTGGATTGCGGACGATTGCCTGTACGGATCGCTGGCAGGAAGCATGGCCGCAGATTGTCGCACAGCAGCGGGCGACGATGGCGCGCCACCGGGTGACGCAGCACGCGCGCCGCCGATCCGCCATGGCACCACCACCGAATGTGCTGCGAGCGACCACCGCGCGCCGCACGCCGCGAACCACCGCTGTACCACAGTTGCCGCCGCAGCGGGTGACGACCCCACACCCGTGGCGGCGTTACGCATCCTCTGCAAAACTTTGACGCGCACCCC
>JADMIN010000752.1 GCA_015478575.1 Ktedonobacterales bacterium
TCACGCAGCTGCAGATGACCAGCAACGGATTCCAGGCGGCACTGGCGGCGGCGGAGCGCGTCTTTGCCGTGTTGGATGAGCCAGCCGAGGCGGCGCGGGCAGAAGAGGAGGCTCCCGCACTAGACGAGGTCCGGGGACAGATCACCTTCGCCCACGTCTCTTTCGCCTATCCTCTCGTGGCCGATGCCGAGGCGCGCGAGGAGAACGTTCCCACCCCCGCGCCCGCCCAGCCGCGCCCTGTCGTGCTGCGCGATGTCTCGTTTACGGCGCTGCCCGGACAGGTGGTGGCACTGGTAGGACCTAGCGGCGCGGGCAAGACTACGCTCCTCAGTCTGCTCTTGCGTCTCTATGAGCTGGATGCTGGAGCGATCTTGGTGGATGACCACGATATTCGCGCCGTCGCGGTGGCGTCGCTACGCGAGCGAGTGGCGGTCGTGCCACAGGAGCCGACGCTCTTCGGCGATTCCATCGCGGAGAATATCCGCTATGGTCGGCTGGATGCCACCGAGGAGGAGGTGCGGGCGGCGGCGGCGGCGGCCAACGCGCTTGGCTTCATCGAGGCGCTGCCCGATGGCCTGCGCACCGTGGTGGGCGAGCGTGGCGTGAAGCTCTCAGCGGGCCAGCGCCAACGCATCGCCATCGCCCGTGCGCTGCTGCGTGACCCACGCATCCTGCTGCTGGATGAGGCCACCGCCGCGCTGGATAACGAAGCCGAGGCGCTGGTGCGAGAGGCGCTGAGCCGACTGATGCGCGGGCGCACGACGCTGGTGGTGGCACACCGGCTGACGACGGTGGAGCGCGCGGACGCCATCCTCGTCTTAGATCAGGGGAGCATCGTCGAGCGCGGCACACACGAGGAACTGCTGGCGCGGGGCGGCCTCTACGCCCGGCTCTACACCCGCGTCTTCACGGATGGGACGGCGGAAGGCAGTGTGCCCGTCGTCCCCAGCGGAGCGCGGACCGTCCCGCCAGAGCTGGAAGCGCCCCGCTAGTCGCGGGCGGCGACTACGGCTGGCCAGCGAACTGCGCGCCAAAGACTTTCGTCAGGAGCGCGACGAGGGTGGTACTCCGGCCCACATAGAGCACGATCACCCGCCCCTGCGCGAACCAATGCGGCGGCGCGATGAAGTCCACGATGGCCGCCTGCCCACCAAACGGGCCGAAGCCACCGCTAATCGTCGTGCCATCGGCGCCGATGCGTCCAGCATCCAGCCCGGCGCTGAAGGTGGTGGCATACTCGAAGACATCTACACTTTCGCCGTTGACCGTCAGGCGATGATCCGCGCCGCGCAAAAAGGCGCTGGTGCCCGTACCGTTGTCCTGGACCGTGGCGCCCGCGGCGCGGAGCGCGTCCGCTGCCCCACCATAGGACATGGCCGACGCCTGCGTAGTGAATCCAAGCGCGAGCGCGAGCAGCAGGGCTACGCCCACTCCAATCAGGATCTTCTTTCGTTGCGTCATCGTTTCCTCCTCGCGGCCTGGGAGTGTCAAGGGTCCACGCCGCTACCACACGGACGCCCAGCCAGCCGAAAAGTTCCCTGGCGTGCGTTCGGTCGTCCGTGTGGTCGGCACGATGATCGCGGTTGGCTCTTTCATGGCGCGCTGGCACCACGG
>JADMIN010000051.1 GCA_015478575.1 Ktedonobacterales bacterium
CTGGTCCGCTCCCCGCGCTGGTCCGCTCCCCGCGCTGGTCCGCTCCCCGCGCTGGCGCGCGGCCGGGAGGAGTGCCCCTTACCTCGCGAACGCTGCTATACTGGAAACGGACCACTGGCGCGCATCGTCGCGTCTCTCATCGCCTAGGATAGGAGCTAGCCATGCGACTTTCCCACCTCCTCAGCAATCTTCCGCCCTATCATTTCGCCGAATATGCCCGCAAGATCGCCGAGCGCCGCGCCGCTGGAGCGGACATCATCAACCTCTCGATGGGCGATCCCGACCTACCGACCCCTCCTGAGGTCATCGAGGCGCTGGCTGAGGCCGCGCATGACCCCGCCAATCAGCGCTACCCGGAGTACGCCGGCATGCCGGAGCTACGCGCGGCCTTCGCTCAGTGGTTCGCCGGTCGCTTCGGCGTCACGCTCGATGCCACGCGCGAGGTGCTGCCGCTGATTGGCTCGAAGGAGGGGCTAGCGCACCTGCCGATGGTGACGATGGACCCTGGCGACATCGCTATCATCACCGATCCAGCCTATCCCGTCTATCCTACCGCCATTGCCCTGGCTGGCGGCGTCGCTCACGCGCTCCCGCTGGATGTCGCTAGCGGCTGGCTGCCCGACCTTGGCGTCATCCCAGATGATGTGGCACGGCGGGCACGGACGCTCTGGCTTAACTATCCCAATAATCCCACTGGCGCCTCCGCTCCGCGCGCGTTCTTCGAAGCGGCGGTGCGCTTTGCCCGTGCGCATGACGTGCTGCTCGTCCACGATACGGCGTACTCCGAAGTGCGCTTTGATGGCGCGCGGCCCGCGAGTATCCTGGAGGTCGAGGGCGCGAAGGAGGTGGCTGTCGAGTTCCACTCGCTCTCGAAGGCCTATAACATGGCGGGCTTCCGCGTCGGCATGCTGGTGGGGAACGCCTCCGTGGTGGAGGGCATGACCCGTCTCAAGAGCAACCTCGATTCGGGCATCTTTCGCCCCATCCAGCATGCCGCCATCCGCGCGATGGCACTGCCGGCAGCCTGGCTGGACGCCCGCAACGCCATCTATCAGGCGCGCCGTGACCGGCTGGTCGCGGCGCTGCGGCGCTTGGACATGGCGGTGGAATCCCCTCAGGCGGGCCTCTACCTCTGGCCACGCATCCCGACGGGCTATAGCGCCGCCGCGTTTGCCCTGCTGCTGCTGGAGCGCGCGGATGTGGCCGTCACGCCGGGCACCAACTTCGGCGCGCACGGCGAGGGCTATGTGCGCATCTCGCTAACCACGCCCGATGCGCGTCTGGATGAAGCCATCGCGCGCATGGAGGCCGCCATCACCGCGCGCGCCTAATCTCGCACTCTTAAACCTCATCCAACGTGCGAATCTCCGCGCGCGGCTGGCCGTCGCGAATCTCCAGCAGGGCGATGGTGTGTGCTGGCTGACGGCGTCGGTGCGTCGCGCTGCCAGGGTTGAGCAGCAATAGCTCTTCGGCATCCTCATTGACGGGAACGTGCGAGTGGCCAAAGACGACCACTCGCGCCGAGGGAAACTGCTGGCGGGCGGTGCGGCGGTAGTGTGCTGGCTCACCGAGGATATGCACCAGCCCGATGCGGCAGCCACCCACAACGAGTTCACGTGTGATCGGCAGGGCGGCGGTGACCTCCGGCTCTTCGATATTGCCGCATACCGCCTCCACGGGGGCATAGGCGGCGAGTTGGTCCAGCACGGCCAGCACCGAGAGGTCGCCCACATGTAGGATCAGCTCGACATCTTCGAAGTGGCGTAGTGCGGCATCGGGCACACGCGTCGCGCGTGCGGGAATATGCGTATCGGAGATGATGCCGATGTGGTGAACATTCATGACACTTCTCTCTCAGCAACGAACATATATTCAGCAACAGGCACAATCCGCGTGACGTATCCCCACTCGCCCGCCTGGCCCACCAACATTCCCGACGTCCAACAGTCGTGGCCATCCGCCACCGAACCACCAAGCGATAGCCAGCGAATGGCCCGACAGGGCGATGCGCTTCTCCCTCGTCACGCCGCCCTTGTCGCTCGTAACGCCCTCACGTATGTCTGGGTGGTCGGTAGCGTGGCGTGTGAGTGTGCTGAGCGCAATCGTATACGCCGCAAGACATGGGAGGAAGACATGAGGCGGATCCTCTTTGGGATGTGGGTGACATTGGCGGGGCTGACCGCCGCCGTGGCGCTCGTCGGCTGCGGTGCGACGGGGAGTGGCGGCGGCGGGCTCTATGGAGCACCGCCCGCTGGTGGCACGACCAGCCCCACCGCCACCAATGTCGGCACGCCGACTGTGGCCACCCGGCAGGCGGTGGTGGCTGGCAAATCCATGACCATCCTCACCGACGCCCGCGGCATGACGCTCTACTACCTGACCGCGGACACCGCCACCGCCACCGCCTGCACGTATTACTGCGCGCGCACCTGGTCGCCGCTCACCACTTCAGCCACGCCCACCAGCGGCGCGACACTGCCGGGCACGCTCAGCACACTGACAGATGCCAACGGTCCCCAGGTCACCTACAACGGCCATCCTCTCTATACCTCTACCTATGACCGTGTGCCTGGTGACACCCGCGGTGAAGGGAGCGGCGGTATGTGGTTCGTTGCCACACCCGCTCTTGCCGTGCTGAGTGGCGCCACAGTCACCGCCATCCCTGGCTACTGAGTTGGCCTCGCGCCGGTAGTGAAGCCTCAGCGAGGAGGGACCCTCGGAACGCCCGCCGGTCACGCCAAGTGTGCGCAGGTCGCCCATGCGCGCAGCGCGCCATCGAGCGTGCCCGCGTGCCACTCGAATGCCATCTCGGTGATGGCGCAGTTTGGCATGGCGGTCAGATCCTCCAGCCGCACATCGCGACAGAATCTCGGCAGCGTCGCCGTCAGGATGCCGCCGTGCCCCACGATCACCACCTGTCTCCCCGGATGAGCCGTGATAACCTCAGAGAGGCCCTCACGCATCCGCGCCAGTAACTCCGTATAGCTCTCGCCGCCGGGAAAGCTCGCCTCAGCCTCACCGCTCAGCCAATCGGCAAAGATACGGTCATGCAGCGCCCAATTCTCCTCCGTCGGCAGCTCATCCTCGAGCCGACCCACATTGATCTCGCGAAATGGCTCGCTGATGAGGACGGGCAGCCCCAGCACGTCCCCAATACTGTTTGCCGTCTGTGCCGCACGCCGCAGCGGCGAAGCATAGACGGCCGCGATCGCCTGGCCACGGAAATGCTCCGCCGTCTGGCGCGCTTGCTCGATGCCCTTGGGTGTCAGGGGGTAATCCACCCGCCGACACGAGAACTCGCGCGTGATGTTGGCGGGGTTCTCGCCGTGGCGGATGAAGTAGACCGTGGTGGCCTGACGTGTACGCTCCATCTCTCTACATTCTCCATCTGAACGTGCCGCGTTATGGGCGCACAGCGAAATAGACGGTGGCAGGGTGCGGCACGATGATGGCGGCGGTGGATTGTTCTGGCACGAGTTGGTAGGACTCGGTCAGCGTGACGCCGATCGCCTCGGGCACGCCCAGCAGGCGGAAGACACGCTCGTGATCCGCCAACTCCGGAATCGCGGCGTAGCCCCAACTGTAGCGTCGGCCCGCTGGCTCCCTCAGCCCAAGCTCACGCACGACCTGGGCGTTGGCATAGTCAGCCATTGCCTCGGCCATCTGCACCGAGAGACCGTGCAGGAAGTAGGCATCGGTATAGTCGCCCGCGGCCTGCATACGCTCCGTCTCTTGTGAGGCGCGCTCGCCCACCGTCACTACTTGAAAGGCCACCGCCGTGGGGCTGCCATCCGCCGTGGTGAAGTAATCGGCCAGGCTGAGGCGCTCGCCATCTGGCTGGCGCGGGAAGGTGAAACGTTCGATCACCTTGCTCTGATCCGCTGGGTCGAGGATGAGCAGGTCGTCACCCTCAGTGCGAACGGGGAAGTAGCCATAGACCGCGCGCGGGCGCAGGTACTGCCGCTGCCGCGCCTCGCGCAGTAGGCGCTCCAGCTTTGGCTCGAACTCCTCCCGCACGAGCCGCTGATACTCCTCGCCGTGGGCCACGCCACCCCAGCGCCCGCGGAAGAGCGCGTTGCGGTCCAGGTACACCGCCACGTCCTCCACGGCCACACGATCCAGCACGCGCGCGCCCCAGAAGGGCGGCGTGACCACCGATGCGGGCGCCACGCTGGAGCGCGCCGCAACCGCCGCCTTTGGCGCCGCCTTGGCGGCATCGCGGCGTGCCTGGGCCTCGCGCGCGGCCAGCGCCTCGTGCGTCACCTTCTCCACCAGGGCCGCGCGCTTTCCCGTATCGGTGAGTTGGTCCATGATCTCCAGGCCCTCGAATGCGTCGCGCGCATAGAAGACCCCTGGGCCGTAGGGCTGCTCGTGGCCATCCTCCTCAACGAAGAGGATGCGCTGGCCATACGCGCGGTTGATCGCCGCCCCACCGACAATCACGGGGATCTCCAGATGACGGCGCTGCAACTCCCGCACGCAGAGCGGCATCTGCTTCGAGGTGCTCACCAGCAGGGCGGAGAGGCCGATGGCAGTCGCCCCGACCTCGGTGGCCTTCTCAAGAATCGTGTTGAGCGGCACCTGTTTGCCCAGGTCATAGACGGTATAGCCATTATTCGAGAGAATCGTGTTGACCAGATTCTTGCCGATGTCGTGGACATCGCCGAAGACAGTCGCCAACACCACCTTGCCCTTGGTATAGCCCTCCATGCGCTCCAGGTAGCGCTCGAGGTGGGCCACCGCGCGCTTCATCACCTCAGCGGATTGCAGTACGAAAGGCAGAATCAGTTCGCCCGCGCCAAAGCGGTCGCCGACATCCTTCATCGCTGGCAGCAGTACGGTGTTGAGCACCTCCACCGCGTGGGCAGAGAGGGAGGCAGTAGTGCCCCACCCCTCCAGCGGCTCACCCGGCGCTGGCGCCCCAGCCACACGCATCCCTGGCTCCGCTGCCTCAGCGGCCAGCCCGTCAGCGCGATAGGCCACCGCCGCGTCAATCAGCGTCTCGATGCCCTCTTTCTTGCGGTGCAGAATCTGATAATGGATGCGCTGATCCACCGTCATGCCCGCGGTGGGGTCCGCCTGCTCCTCCTTCCGCGCCGTCTGCCCGTGCGCCTCATAGTAGGCGATGAAGCGCGGCAGGGCATCGGCATCGCTATTGAAGAGTAAATCATCGCAGAGTCGGCGCTCTCCCTCTGGAACCTCGGCATAGGGCGTGATGTGTGCCGGATTGACGATGGCGGCATCCAGCCCCGCCTCTACGGCATGGTAGAGGAAGACGCTGTTGAGCGCGGCGCGGGCATGCTGGGCCACGCCAAAGGAGACATTGGAGACGCCAAGGATGGTCAGCACGCCGGGTAACTCCGCCTTGATGCGCCGAATGCTGTCGAGCGTCTGGATGGCGCTGTCGCGCAGTTCCTCTTGCCCAGTGGTCACCGGAAAGGTCAGCGCGTCGAAGAGCAGCGCCTCTGAGGGCATCCCAAACTCACCGGTCGCGATCTCGTGAATGCGGCGGGCCACGGCAAGCTTCCGCTCCACTGTCTTGGCCATGCCCTCTTCATCAATCGTCAGCGCCACCACCGCTGACCCATGCTCACGCGCCAGCGGCAGCACGGCCTCCACCCGTTGCCGCCCGTTCTCCAGATTGATCGAGTTGATTACCGCGCGGCCTGGGTAGGTCTCCAGCGCCGCCTGAATCACGCTGGCCTCGGTCGAATCGATCACTAGGGGTGCCTCGATACCCATCTCCAGCTTCTTCACCAACTGGCGCATCTGCTCCATCTCGTCGGCGCGCTCTGTCATGGCGACGCAGACATCTAGCACATGCGCGCCGCCATCCACTTGGCCACGCGCCACCTGGAGCGGTGTATCATAGTCATCGGCCAGAAGCGCCTGCTTGATCTTGCGACTGCCCTGCGAATTGACACGCTCACCAACGAGCAGCGGCGCGGGATCTTGCGCGAGCGCCGTCGCCCGCATCGCGGACGCTACCAACTGATTCATCTGGCGGCGCTCGGCGGGGCCAAAGCTCGCCAAGCGCTCCAGCGGGCGAGCACGGCGGGTGGGGGGTAGCTCGGCCAGTTGGGCGACAAGGCGGCGGATGTGGTCAGGCGTGGTGCCGCAGCAGCCGCCCACGACATTCACGCCCAACTCGCCGACAAATTCGGCCAGTGCCTGCGCCATCGGCTCCGGCTGCATCGGATAGACAGCCTTGCCCCCAACGTTCAGGGGCAGGCCGGCGTTGGGAATGGTGGAGATGGGCAGCGGCACGTTCTCGGTCAGCCAGCGCACCGGCTCGCGCATGTGCTCTGGACCCGTGGAGCAGTTGAGGCCGATCACATCCACCCGCAGATGATAGAGCGTGCTTGCGGCGGCGGCGATATCCGTGCCTAGCAGCATCCGCCCGCTCGTGTCGAGCGTGACCTGTGCCTGGATGGGGAGGGTCTGCCCGGTCTCAGCGAAGGCGCGGCGAATGCCTGTGATGGCGGCACGCACTTCGAGCATATCTTGGCTCGTCTCGATCAGCAGCAGGTCCACTCCACCCGCGATGAGCGCCGCCGCCTGTTCGCGATACAACTCGGCGAGTTGCTGGTAGGTGATATTGGAAAGCGCGGGATCATCCGAGGAGGGCAGCATGCCGGTTGGCCCCATCGCGCCAGCGACGAAGCGTGGGCGCTCTGGCGTGCTGAACTCATCGGCGGCGGCACGCGCCAGCCGGGCGGCGGCGGCGTTGATCTCATGTGTGCGCGCGCCCAGGGCGTAGTCATCCAGCTTGAGGCGTGTGCCAGTGAAGGTATCGGTCTCCAGCACATCGGCGCCAGCGGCCAGATAGGCCCGATGAATCTCGTGGATGGCATCAGGGCGTGAGACCGCCAGGATTTCGGGGCAGCCATCCAGCGCCTCGCCGCCATAGTCCACGGCGGCGAGCGCCAGATTCTGGATTTGTGTGCCCATCGCGCCATCGAATACGACCACACGCTTGTGGATCTCCGCGAGATACCGGCTCGTCTGCGTCATGTGCTTATCCTTCGTACCTGGGATGTGCCGCCGCATTACTCTTCAGCATGTGTAACGTACAGATGCGGGAGCGGAAGATGGATGATGCCCATATGAGCGGGAAACGGTGCCAAATGTTGCGCCTCAGCCATGATCGAGCGGCAGCGCTCGCGCCATCAAGCGGCCCGCCAAGCAGCATGGGCCTCACCTCTTTGGGCCTCACCTCTTATCGCATCTATGGCGAAAACTCCAGACATTGTACCTGCTACCCAACTGGCTCCGCCTGCTCGGCCAGTGCGGCCACCAGTTCGCGGCAAAAGTCGGGAATATCCTCCACCACACGGCCCCAAACGAGATTGCCCGCGCGGAACGCCGGTGCATCCACCCACGTCGCGCCCGCGTTCTCCAGGTCATCTTGGATGCCACGGGAGCCGGTGACTTTCATGCCGCGCACGATGCCCGCCGAGGCGGCCACCCACCCGCCGTGGCAGATGATGCCGATGACCTTGCCCGCCGCATGGCACTCACGCACCAACCGCAGCACGCCAGGATCGCGTCGCAGCTTATCTGGCGCCCATCCGCCCGGAATGACTAGCCCATCCACCGCCGCTGGCTCGACCTCGCTTGCCAGCACCTCTGGCGTCGCGGTGAGACAGTGTTTGCCTGTGACCATCTCACGCGTGAGGCCCAGAATGCGCGTGCGCGCGCCCTCCTCACGCAGGCGCAGCACCGGCACCCAGAACTCCAGATCTTCGAAGCCCGGTGCGACGAAGACGCCGATGGTCATGCCTCGTAACCGCATCGCGGTCTCCTTCTCGCTCCCTCACGCGCCGCCGTGGCGCCCAATCCCAGCCACGTGTCGGTGGCAGGCATCGCCCTGAGGATGTTTGAGTATATCATCGGACACATCTCTTCCGGCCCGGAGAGACTCCTGGGCGTATGGCCATCTCAGCCGGACCTTCTGGGGCACGGAGGATAGCGCGGGCAGCGGGGCGGCCCTCACCCCTTCACCCGGCGATTAGTGGCGCGGCACACTTTCTGCTGTGCCAGACAGCGGCCCATACGAGCGCGCTGGGCGGCTTGCCTAGACAGCGCGGCGTCTGGGCAAGCGAATGGGAGGCATGAACATGCGCGCGCTCATCTCCTTCTTGATCGGTATTCTCACCGCGGCGGCTATCGCGGCCTTTGGTCTTCTTGTCATGCAGAATGCGCAGAGTGCGCACCTGAATTTCCTGGGTACCAGCTTGGATGGCGCGTCGGGCTGGATGGTGGCGGGCGCCGCCGTCGTTGGCTTTCTGCTGGCGTTCCTGCTGCTCATCCCTGGCCGATTGGCGAGCGCGATACGCGGCTGGAGCCTCAGCCGCCAGAGCGAGACGCTGGAGCGGAAGCTGGCCACGCTGCGTGAGCAGTATGCCCAGCTCCAGGGCAGCCATGAGCGCCTGCTGGCAGAGCATCAGCGCGTGGTGAGTCAGGTGCCACCGCCGAGCGGTACCCCCAACGACCAGCCACCCAACGGTCAACCACTCAACGGTCAGCCACCCATGCCCGCGGTGCTCGCGCCGTCGCGGCCGCTGCGGCGCACTGGGCCGATCTATCCCCCAGGCCAACACATGGGTCAGTCACGCCAATCGCTTGGTGAGCGCGTCAAAGCCAGCTGGGAGCGGCTGCGGACGCGTCTGCGACGTCCATCCACACAGGAAGACACGCCCACATCGGACACGCCCGCGGATACCACCAGGGAGCCGGCTACACCCAGGGCATAGGTGAGACACGGCCGTGGTCCAGCGGTTGCCGGGTGCCCGACCCATCGCCCTTTCGCACGTAGGAAAAGATCACATGGGAGGGAAAAGACACGGCCCTCCACGGGCCGTGCCCTCGGCTGTCCTGTCAGGCGTACTCACCAACAGCCCAGGGAGGCTCGATGCCGCATGGAACGAAACAAGCTGATCGAGATGCTGCGCGCCAACCGCGTGCGCTTCGATGCCCTTCTGGCCCAAGTGGATGCGACGCGCATGCTTCAGCCGATAGGTGAGGACCAGCACACCGGCAAAGACATCCTCGCGCACCTCACCGCCTGGGAGCAGCGCCTGATCGGGTGGCTCGAGGCCGCGCAACGCGGCGCGCCGCCCCAGATTCCCGAGGTAGGCGCCACCTGGGCCGATATGGACCTCCTCAATGAGCGCACGCTGGCGGAGAACCGCGATCGCTCCCTGGCCGAGGTGGCCGCCGACTCGCGCCGCTCCTTCGAGCGTCTGATCGCGACCGTTGAGCGCTTCTCGGATGCGGACCTGACCGAGCCGGACCGCTACACTGGCTTCGATGTGCAACCGCTGTGGCGACGCATCGCCGCGGGTCCCGGCTACGGCCACTATCAGGCGCATCTCTACGATCTCTTGGTGCGCATCCCTCCCGCCGCCCGCTACACGCCCACTCGCGCTTCGCTGGCGGCGTTCGCGGGCGTCTACAGCGATGAAGTCGAGCGCATCACCATCCGCCTAGAGGGCGGGCGGTTGCTGGTGAGCAGTGAGGTGGGGGGTGTGCACGCTAGGCCAGCCATCGCCCTGGATGCTACCCACTTTGCCTACGAGAACGGCGGCATGGTGACATTCTTCCCCGCCGAGGATGGCGGCGTATCCGCGCTCGAATGCTGGAGCTACATCCTGCCACGCATCAAGGCGTAGCACCTGATCGCGGCGTGCTATCCCAC
>JADMIN010000753.1 GCA_015478575.1 Ktedonobacterales bacterium
GTCTCGCTGAGCGACTGATCGCCTACGGTCAGGCGAACCATGTAGGTGCCCGGGGGCACGATGGGGCCAGACATGGCGCCCTCGGAGGCGACATAGCCCTCCACCTTCTTGGGGTCGGGGAGGCGCATGTTCCAGAGAAAGCGGTTGGCCCCGGCCTCCTTCGCGACTTTCGGTTCCTTCTTCTCCTCTTCCTCTTTCAGGTCCGGCGCGCTCGAGCTGGCCTTTGGCTCGGCCTTCTCCTCGCTCGTGAAGCTACGGATCTCCTGGCCATCCGCGTCGAGGAAGGTCAGCCGCACCTCGCCCTCTGGCTTCTCTTTGAAATAGTACAGCACAACGACGCCGCTGGGGGGATTCTGGCCAGCGTCCAGCGGGCGGTGCGCCTTCTCGCCGGTGCGCTGCGCCACTGGGTGCGTCGTCACCATGAAGGGGCCAGTCATGTCGTAATACTTGCCCTCGCCCGATGGGCTGCCCCAGCCACCAGCGGTATAACGGACCGCTGGGCGTGGCGCAAAGAGATGCGTCTTGCCGGTTGGTAGCGACTCGTGGAGCTGGCGTAACGGCGTGATGTCATCCAGAATCCAGAAGGAGCGCCCATGCGTGGCCACGACCAGATCGGTGCCCTTGACCACCAGATCGTGAATCGGCACGACCGGCAAGTTGAGCCGCAGCGATTGCCAATGCGCGCCATCATCAAAGGAGACGAAGAGGCCCGTCTCCGTGCCGGCGTAGAGCAGCCCGCGCCGCTCTGGATCCTCGCGGATGGCGCGAGTGAAGTCGTCTTCGGCAAGGCCGGTGGTGATCTTGGTCCACGTCTGGCCGTAATCCGCTGTCTTGAGGAGATAGGGCTTGAAATCGTCCAGCTTGTAGCGTGTCGCGGCGACGTAGGCGGTGGCCGGATCATGCGGCGATGGCTCGATGAGGCTGATGAGCGCCCACTCTGGCAGGAGTTTGGCCTTGGGCGTCACGTTCTGCCAGGTCTTGCCGCCATCCCGCGAGAGGTGGATCACTCCATCATCCGAGCCGGCCCAGAAAAGACCGGCCCGCAGGGGTGACTCAGCGAAAGCGAAGATGGTGCCATAGTACTCGGCGCCGGTGTTGTCCTTGGTGATGGGGCCGCCAGAGGCTTCGAGCTTGGTCATATCGTTGCGGGTGAGGTCCGGGCTGAGGACCTCCCAACTGGTGCCCTCGTCAGTGGAACGGAAGACGTGGTTGCCCGTGACGTAGAGCACGTTGGGGTCGTGAGGGGAAAGCAGGATAGGATAGGTCCACTGGAAACGGTACTTCGCGTCCTTGGCGCCCCAGCCGGAGAGCGACTCAGGCCAGACGGTGATATTACGCGCTTGATACGTGCGCCGGTCGTAGCGCGTCAGGTAGCCTTGATAGTTGCCAGCGAAGATCACGTTGGGATCATCTGGGCGCACGGCGATGTAGCCGCTCTCGCCGCCGCCAACCTCGATCCACTCGGCGCGGGTGATGGCCGAGAGACTGGACCGGCTCGGCACGCTGATGGTGCTGTTGTCTTGTTGCGCGCCGTAGACGCGATAGGGCGTGGCGTCGTCGGTGGTCACATGGTAGAACTCAGCGGTCGGCTGATTGTAGATGGAGGACCAC
>JADMIN010000052.1 GCA_015478575.1 Ktedonobacterales bacterium
GTGCTCGGCCATACGGATATGTTCAAGCACAACGTCTATTTCAAGCACACGCCACCGAATATGATTGACAAGGTCAGCGTGAACGCCGACCGCATCCGCCAGTACGAATACGATCACGGCTCGCTAGAGGTCGAGCGCTTCCTTGATGCCGTGTTGGCCATCCAAGAGCACATTGACTCGAACTTCCGTATCAAGCCCGATCCGCTCGAAGATGGTGAGCAACTGGCGCGAGAGCGGAATGGTCCGCGCGAGTCACACTACGCCGACCTCTGGTCGCTCGATACACACGGCCAGGACGAGCACGATGACGACGAGCCACCGCGCGCGAAGCCACGTCACTTCCCCGCCAAACCAGTGAAGGATCTGCTACTCTTCCTCGCTGAGCACGCCCCGAGCCTGGAGGAGTGGCAGCGCGATATCTTGCTCATCGTGCGCGAGGAGGAGCAGTACTTCATTCCGCAGATGCAAACCAAAGTCATCAATGAGGGCTGGGCCAGTTTTACACATGCGCGCATCATGCGCGAACTGGACCTGACCAACGCGGAGTACACCGCCTTTGCGCAGATGCATGCGGGAGTGCTGGCGCCCAACCGCTTCCATATCAATCCCTATCACGTCGGCTACCACATCCTGGAGGATATCGAGCGCCGCTGGGACAACCCAACCCAAGAGGAACGTGAGAAGCTCGGACGCCAGCCCGGGCAGGGGCGTGCCAAGCTCTTCGAGGTACGCGAGATGGAAAGCGATGTCTCGCTGCTGCGCAACTACCTGACGAAGGACCTCGTGCGCGAGTTGGACCTCTATCTCTATCGCAAAGAGGGCGACGAGTGGGTCGTCGTCGAGAAGGACTGGGAGAAGGTGCGCGACGGCCTTATCTCCAGCCTGACCAACTTTGGCATGCCCTACATCACGATAGATGACGCCGACTTCAACCGCAACACCGAACTCTTGTTGCGCCACCACTTCGAGGGCCAAGAGTTGGACCTGCCCTATGCGGAGAAGACGCTGGAATATGTCCATTACATCTGGTCGCGCCCGGTGCATCTAGAGACGACGTTCGAGGGGCACACGCTCAGGTTCAGCTACAATGGCGAGAAGCACAGCCGCACCGTGCTCGACCGCGGCGAGCGGTGATCGCCTCGCTGCCCTCTTTCTCTCGTGGCGGCAAAAGAGATAGAGCGGCCCACGTTCTGCGCGGGCCGCTTCACATCCAACGGAGCCTCGCTTTCTGCCGCGCGTGCGATACGCTCATATGCCCGCTTGGAGATGAGGTTTATCTGGTGGCGCTCCTCCGCCAGAAAGTGGCGCCCAGCCAGAGATTCCACGCGGGATTGGCGAGCAAGCTCGCCAGGCCACCGGGTACGAGGATGAAGAGACTGTGGGCGTCATTGACGAAGAGCGTACCCAGGAAGAGCGCGACGAGCAGCACGCCCAGCACGTACCCCAGATAGCCCAGTGATCGCGGGAGCTGTCCACCACGGACGATCAGCCAGCCAAAGACAAAGATGCTGATACCCGGAATGCCAAAGGCGAGGAAACCACGCGGGTCGAGTTGGTTGGGCAAGGTGCTGAGATCGGGCGCATTCGGCGCCGGCGGGATGAGCACAGTCGCCAGATCATGCACGCCATGTGCCGCCGCCCCCAGGAAGCCGACAATGCCGAGCAGCAGTGCCCATAACGCGAAGAGGGGATCGGCCTCCCGCACGCGATAGTAGAGCGCGACGATCAGCGCTGAGGCAAAGATGCTGCCCAGAGCCAGAAAGAGCGGCGGCAGCAGGTCATGCGGACGCCCTTTGACCAAGAGGAAGAAGACGGCATACAAGAGACTGCTCAGGCCGGTGATGAAGCCGCTGAGGCCCGCGAAGCGCTCGAAGGCGGCGGATGGGATGGTCGCGGTGCGTGGGCTGGTGGAGGTCGTCTGGCTGGCCATGGGTTCCGCTTTCCTCTCTAGGGTGTTCCATCTCGGATGCTCCCATCCGCTCGACTCGGCGCGATGGGCAATGCGGGGAAAACGCCGTCACGATGCTCGTTACGCAAAAGTATGCCTGAGCGCTGGCGGCATGTCTAGCCTCAAGTATGGGCTAGCGAGCGCGCGCGGTACGTATTTTTCTCCGCCGTGCTGGCGATGTCCATCCACTTGAAGGTGCCATTGGTCACGGATGGCGGTAGATGCAGGGTGAGGAGTGCGGGTAAGCACCATGCGGCCCCGCTCTCCGCGTATACGCTATGATAGAGATGCGCCAGGAGAGAGGCGGGCCGCGGCGCGCCCTCGCGGGTGGCAGGGAGAGACATAGGGAGCCGCACGCCTCGCCCCGCGCGCCCGATGTTTGGCGCGCCCGATTCTCAGGAGGAGTGGCAGCTATGCGGCCCGATGCATCCTCGCCCCACCGCCCCCCCGCCGATTGGGCGCTGACGGGCGTCTCGCGACTGGTGACGATGGCGCCGCATCTGCCGGGCGCGGTGGGCACCCTGGGCGTTATCGCGCATGGCGCGCTGGCCGCGCGCGCGGGGCGTATCCTCTGGGTAGGACCAGAGGCGGCGCTGACCGAGGCGGTGGACCTCGCGGGCGCCACGCGCTTGGAGGCTGGCGGCTGCGCCGTGCTGCCTGGCTTCGTGGACTCACACACCCACTTCGTCTTCGCCGGGGACCGCGCCGAAGAGTTCCATCTGCGCCACGCCGGTGTCTCCTACGAAGAACTCGCGCGGCAGGGGCGCGGTATCCTCAGCACCGTCCGCGCCACCCGTGCCGCCAGTGAGGAAGAGCTGCGTGCCCTAGCCCGCGTCCGCCTGCGCGGCTTCGCGACCCACGGCACGACCACGGTCGAGGGCAAGACCGGCTACGGGCTAGATGTCGCGAGCGAGACGCGCTGCCTGGCGGTGATGGGTGAGTTGGCGCGTGAGCCAGGGCTACCCACCATCATCCCCACCTTCCTGGGCGCCCACACGCTTCCGCCAGAGTACCGCGCCGACCCGCGGGATCGGGAGCGGTACGTAGACCTCGTGATCGAGGAGATGCTGCCCGCCTTTGCCGGTCAGGCGCGCTTCTGCGATGTCTTCTGCGAGCGCGGCGCCTTCACCGTGGAGGAGGCACGGCGCATCCTCGAGCGCGCGCGCACGCTGGGCTACGCGCTGAAACTGCACGCCAACCAGCTTGGTCCCAGCGGCGGCGCGCGGCTGGCGGCGGAGCTGGGCGCGACCTCCGCCGACCACCTTGATTTCGCCACGGATGCGGAGCTAGATCTGCTGCGCGAGGCGGGCGTTGTCGGCACACTCTTGCCCGGCTGCTCCTTCACCCTCAGCGCGCCATATCCCTCTGGGCGGCGGCTGCGTGATCGCGGCGTGCGGGTGGCGCTGGCGACCGATTTCAATCCCGGCACGTCTTATTGTGAGAATATGCAACTGATCGTGGCGCTGGCCGTCAGCGCGATGGGCATGACACTGGAGGAGGCGTTGATCGCCGCGACACGCGGCGGCGCGCGCGCGCTCGACCTAGAGCGCGAGATCGGCAGCCTAGAGCCAGGCAAACGCTGTGATCTCGTGCTCCTCGATACGCCAGATGAGCGAGCGCTCGCCTATCACTTCGGCGTCAATCTCGTCGCGCGAACCATTCTTGGCGGCCAGGTGTACACCGCGCTATAGGTCATTCGGTGTGCCGGAGCTGGCTCCAGTCACCGCGGACCGTTCCTAGTATGTTATACTTGAGCCGTGGGCTGTGCCGCCTGGAAGGAGAGCGCACCCTCGCGGCGGATGTGGAGTGGGGAGACGCGGGCAGCACATGGGCATTTATCAAGCACAAGGCGTGACCATCGCAGCGGGGGGCGGCGCGTCCACCGTGCCACTCGTCGTGCTCTATGAGCGCGATGACGCCATCGCCGTCCCACTCCTCTCACAGTTGCGCCTGGCTGGCTATGATGTGCGTGCCGCGCGCACGCCCGTGGACCTCTTTGACCTCCTCGGCAAACAACTCGTCGCGCTGGTGCTGGTAGATCTGGGCGCCGCGACGGCAGGGCGCCGCGAGTTTTGGGTCGCGCTGGATGCGCAGCGGCGTGGCCGTGCCCTCCAGGTGATGACCTTCCGCCAACTCGGCCCAGCCGGCTTCCTCGACGCCGATCACGATCCCTCAGCCCGCGCGCTGGCGGATATCGAGGTGCAAGGCCCGCAGGACTTCCACAAGATCATCCAGGGCGTGCGCCAGCGCATCCCCTTGCATGGCGGCCAAGCCGGCATGGCCGCGCCGCTCTCGTTGCCTGGCGGCGCGGCGTGGATGGGGCAGATGGGCGGTAGCCCCTTCGGCGCCGCCTCGGTCTATCCGACCCACGAACCGGCTCCGCCGCCGCAGGGACCGTACTACACACCGCAGGCCGCTCCTCCCCAGCAACCGCCCTATGGGCAGCCGCCGCCCTATGGGCAGCCGCCGCCCTATGGGCAGCCGCCCTATGGGCAGCAGTTGCCGCAAGCCTATGGGGAACCGCGGGCACCCTCTCCTGGGCAGCCCATGTATTATGGCCAGGCACAGCAGCCCGCGCCCATGCCCACGGGCGCGCCACCATGGGAGCCAAGCCCATTCGCCAATCCGGCCGGCGCAAACCCCTTCGCGAGCGCGTCAGATTCATCACCCTTTGCCCAGCCCTATATGGTGAATCCCTTCGCGGGCGAGGCGGTCCCAGGTGGCCCAGCGCCCTATGAGCCACAGGCCCCGAGCGCCTACTCCGCCCCCTCGTGGCGCGCGCCAAGTCCTCCCAGCCCACCATCTTCGCCCTATTTTGGTGGATCTTCGCAGGCTCGTCCCTACGGCCCACCCGCGGCGGGGCAACCCGCCAGCCCCTATGGCTTCGGCGAGCGCTCTGGCCTCTATAGCCCCGCGGCCAGTGACCCGTATGGCAACAATGGCAACGGCAGCCGCTTCGGCGGCAGCGGTCCGATGCCCGCGCCCGCGCCGCCAAGCCCCAATGGCGCGAATATCAGCGATACGTGGATTCCTCCCGACGAGGACGCGGCCGTGCGGACGGGTATCGTACCCCAGGTGGCCTACCAGCCCGCGGGCGGCCTAGCGGGCACACGCGCGGGCATGGAGTGGGGCGAGCCTGCCAGCCAGCCGGCATGGGATGCCCCACCCCCGCGGCCATACGGCAGCCACTACCCAGACTATGCCGACCAGTCCGGGGTGCCGGGCTCCATGCGCAATCTCCCCGCCGTGCAGAGCCAGGCTGAGCAGACGCTAGGTACCGTGTTGGTGGAAGGCGCGCTACTCACTCCCAGCAAGCTCGAAGTGCTCCGTGGTATCCAAGCGATGCTCGCTGGCGTGCGGATGGACTACAAGCTCGGCGAACTGGCGCTTCTCTTCCGCTTCCTCAGCCCAGATCAATTGCTCGCGGCCCTCTTGGTGAGCCGTGGGCTTGTCACCCCCCAACAGATCGCTGGGTTGGGGCGGGTGAAGCAAGAGTTGGCCGCATCGGGCATGGAGCATGACCTAGAAAGCCTGCTGATCATGTTCCATATCCTCGCCCCAGACCAACTGCGCCAGATCCGCGCCGAGTTGCGATAACCCACCCGCTCTCGGTATATTTCCCCCCGCCTAGGGGAGCGGTGGGCGCAAAGGAATAGCCCCGGCAGACCCACCGCCTGAAAAACCCCTCGGCTCGCGCTTGAGGACCTCATGCCGCGCACGCTTCTTCCGGGTGCGCCGTGCCCGCTTGCGCGTTACTACCAGCTAGTTTGCCCGTTCCATAGGCGTATAGCTGTGGGAAATGCGTATACGCGGCATATCCCGCGGCGCGGTGGTGAGCGTATGGTCATGAGCATATGGCGCGCGGTTGGGCTTGCGGCGCGGCTGCGCCGGAGCATGGACAAGCGGCTGACCAAGTCCTCTGCGTCGCTCTAGGCAGCCGGTGCGCGCCGTTGGCGGCGCGGCCACGGGGCGGAGGAGGAGCGGATCCAGCCGCGCTCGATCAGGAGGAGCACTCATCCAATGACAGGTCCCGATTATCCCGGCGGCTACCCGCCGCCTCCTGGAGGCAATGAGCCTCCGACTGGCCCTGGCTATCCGACTGGCCCTGGCTATCCGACTGGCCCCAGCTATCCGAGCGGCCCGCTCTATCCCGGTGGTGGTGACACCTCAGGCGGCTACTCGCCGAACAGTCCGACATATCCCGGCATGCCCGCGCAACCCAGTCAGCCGATGTATTACCCCACACCGCCGAGCGGCCCGCTCAATCCTGGTGGTCCCGGCTATGCGCCCGCGGCGATGATGGCGCCGCCAGCCGCGAAGAAGTCGCGCAAAGGACTCTGGATCACGCTGGGTGTCGTGGCGGCACTGCTGGTGGTCCTGGGGGGCGGCGCTGTCTATGGCTTCTCGCAGTTCGCCGCGCCAGCGAGCGCGGCCCAGCAATTCTGCACCGATCTCAAGGGGCACGACTATGTCGCGGCCTATGGCCTGCTCTCGTCGAAACTGCGCGGCCAATATACGCAGAGCCAGTATGCGCAAGCCTCGGCTACGCTCGATACGACCGAAGGCAAGGTGACGGCCTGCGGCCAGGCCAGCGGCAGCAATGCGTACAGCTACAGCCTGGGCGCGAGCGCGGCGACCGTGACCGCGGTCCTGACGCGCGACAAGGCAGGCAACCTCCAGGGCGGCGTGCATCTCATCAATGAGAGCGGCTCCTGGAAGGTGGATGCCCTCGATACGGCGCTGGTGGGGGTCAATCTTGGCGCGCTCCAGGCCTCAGCAGGCTTCTGCCAAGGGCTGGCCACGCAGAACTACAGCGTGGTCTACCAATTCTTCGGCAGCACCATCACCGCACAACTCAAGCAGGCTGATTTCCTTCAGAACGCGCAGATTCAGGATCAGGTGGATGGCAACGTCACGGGGTGCTCCTTGGTCGCCCTGGGCAGTGGGAACACCGATACCAGCGCCAGCCTGACCGTAAGCCTGACGCGCGCCAAGCTCGGCCAACGCCAAGATACCGTTGGCCTGGATGTCGAGGGTGGCGCGTGGAAGGTCAACGCCCTCGGCGCGCAGCTCGAAGGCACCGATACGACGGCGTTGATGGTGGCGGCGCGCTGGAGCCAGGACATCGGCAGCGGCAACTATGCCGGGGCATATGCCCTTTCCTCAGCGAGCTTCCTCAGTATCGGCAATGGCCAAGAACTCACCGTGGCGGAATTCGCCTCGCTCTTCAATGGCACGTTGACGGTCCAGGGCACCACCCTCCCCAAGTGGGTCAAGCTGACGCCGGACTACAGTACCTATACGCTTTCAGGGTCATCGGCCTCGATCAACGTGGCGGCTAGTCTCCGCTTCTCTGATGGAGTGACGCAGACGAGCCAGATCACGCTGAAGCTGGCATTGACTGGCGGCAAGTGGCAGATCAACGATCTCAAGGTCGTATAAGCGTGCGGAGTCGTATAAGCGTGCGCACATGCTAAGCGGGCGTGCGCGCACGCTTCACGCGCTCCTGTGACGGGCCAGTCTTCACGCGAAGGCTGGCCCGTCACGTGTGCCTGCGCATGCCGGGCAGGGCGATTGCGCGCCAGAGTCGCCCGGTCCCGTCGCTGCCGTCGCGGCGCACTGGCCGCTCCACGCGCCTCCATCAGCACGCGAGCGCTCGGCTAGGTGGAGGAGAGCACGCTCACTGCTCCTACCCGCTCTCGCAGCGCCTCCGCCAGCCCCGGCGCCTCCGCGCGCTCGATGGCCACCGTCGCCGCGCCCAAGTGGCGCGCCAACTGGCCCAGCGCACCCGCCAGCCCATCCAGCAGCGCCGCATCCCCCATCACCCCTGGCTCCAGATGCAGCGCGCGCACACGCAAGGCGCCTTCCGCGCGGTCGAATTTTGGATCGAGCCGACCCACCAACCGTCCCTGATGCAGGATCGCCAGGCAGTAGTAGCCGTAGCGCCGCTTCTCCGGCACGACATACGCCTCGAAGCAGACCTCATAGCCAAAGAGCGCGCGAGCGCGGGCACGATCCCAGATCAAGTTATCGAAGGGCGAGAGCAGTGTCGTGCGTGTGGGGCCACCCCCGCCGCGCAGCCTCTCCAGATCGCGCAAGCGTTCACGCGCAACATAGGCCGGTTCGTCCAACCCCTCCACCGTCGCTGGTATGAGCACGCGCTTGGCCACCAGCTCCTCCAGCCGCTCCGCCGCCGCCGCGCGCTTGTTACGTCGCTCGCCCTCCAGCAGGCCCAGGCGAAAATAGTCCCAGAGCCAGGAAGGCGTCAGAATGCCCAACGCCTGGATGGTGCGGCGAATGAGATAGCGCTGTCGCTCGGCGGACGAAGGCAGCCGCTGATCACTTGGCACGCGACCGAAGGCCTCAGTCAGCACACGCTCGCGCAGATCATAGACCTTCTGCCCGCCACGTCGGCTGTGGACCATTAAGTCACCAGTAGTCCAGAGGATCTCAAGCGCGCGGCGGCTCTCCTTGAGGCCGTACCAATCCCATGCCTCCGCGCGCCGCCCATCATTGGGCCGCTCAAACTCAGCGGAGGCCAGCGGGCCACGCTCTCGGATGGTTTCCAGCGTGCGGCGCAGGGTATCGGGATGGCGTTGTAGCCACTCATGATGGTCATAGGGATAGAGGTGCTGCGTGTAGCGCAGCATATTCGCCCGATAATAGCGGTAGTCAGCCATAGGCAGGATCGAGGCGGCATGGCTCAAATACTCAAAGATGCCGCGCTGGGGCGAGAGCAGCGCATCCAGGAGGTTCGCGTCGTAGGGGCCGAGTCGGCTCCAGAGCACAAGATACTGCGACCGCTGCGCGACGCTGATGGTATCCACCTGCACGACGCCCAGCCGCTCGATCACGGCCCGCACATCGTCAAGCCCCGGCGTGGCGGAGGGTGGCGCCTCCAGCAGCCCTTGCGCCGCCAACATCAGTCCACGTGCCTCATCAAGAGAGAGTTGGAGTGCTCCGCGCCTAGCCATCGCGCACCCTTTCTGGAACATCTGTACGTCACCGCTCCGCGCCAGTATAGCATAGCGCGACGAGGCCACGCGAAGGGAACTTTTCAGAGCCTCCTCGTGCCCACGCAGGCCGCGCTATCCGGCCAATCACGCAATTAGCCGCCCTGGGCGTCACCTACGCCAACCTGGCCCTCTGGCTCATGTGGGGGATTCCAGAGGGGATAGGGGACTCCGGCCAGCCGGTTGATGACGAGCGCCTGGAGCGTCAGCAGAATCACGCCCGCCATGAGGATGACCAGCGAGCGCGGCGTCGCCAGGATACCCAGCGAGACGATGAGCGTGGTGGCGCCCGCGGGAGGATGCGGCGACCGTGCCAACACCATCAGCCCGGCCGTCAGGCCGAGCGAGAGGGCAGCGGCAATCACCCGCGGCCAAGTCACGCCGACGCTGGTGGCTGCTGGCGCCTTGGTCAGCCCCGTGACGGCCAGGGAGAAGTAGCCGGCGGCGATGCCGATGGCATGGCCGGTGATGGTGTTGCGCGGCGAGGCGGCGGGGGCCGTGGGAGTGTAGAAGAAGAGGAACGCCGTAGGCCCCAGCGAGGGAAAGACGAAGGCCGAGCGCGTGACCACGGCGAGCACGGCCATCAGGCCGATGCTGAGACAGCCGTTGACAAAGCTGAAGAGCGCCAGCACGGGAATGCGCGCGTGCCGCTGGAGCAGCCACGGCAGGCGGAGGCGGGTAAAGATACCGCGCACGATATCAGAC
>JADMIN010000754.1 GCA_015478575.1 Ktedonobacterales bacterium
GGGCACGCGCCACCCTGGCCATGTCGAGCGCGACAACGCCGAGGAATTTCGGCCCGGCCTGCTGCGTGGGCACTTGGATCCGCTGGGTATCGGCGGCACGCTCATCGAGTTGGAGACCACCGACTTCGCCCGCGTGGATGCGGCGGGGCTGCTGGCGCGCATTCGCGAATTGATGGGGCCGTAGGCGTGAGCGGCCAGCAGCCGCGTGGATGTGGCGGCGGTCGCCTCACACACGCGCGCCGTCGCCGGAAGCGGTGAGCGGCTGCTTCACTGGCTGGGGGAGGTAGCGGTCCGCGTGGCCCAGCGGCGAGAAAGAGAATGCCAGCGGGATGAGGAAGGTTAGGACGCCGACGACGGCGAAGACCAGCACGACGTTGCCGCTGCGCTGCACGGCGAAGCCGCCGGCCACCGCGCCGATGGGAATCGCTGACCAGGCGAGCACGCCGGCGATGCTGATGACACGCCCCAGCAGGTGATTGGGCACGATGGCCTGGCGCAGGCTGCCGGTGTTGATGTTGAAGAGGATGCCCAGACCAGCATCCAGCGCCCAGATCGGCAGGGCCGCCCAAATGTTGCGTTGGAACGCGAAGACCACCAAGAGCAGCCCATTCAGCATCAGCGCGCCCAGCGCCACGACGCTGAATGACCAGCGCTTGCGCAGCGGCCCGGCCAGCAGCGAGAGTACGACCACGCCGACGCTGCCCGCTGAGTAGAGCAACGCGACCTGCGCATCGGTCGCGGTGAGCTGGCGTTTGGCGAAGAAGATGATCTGGGCCGTGGCGGCGTTCCCCACCAGATTGACCAGCGCCATCATTGCTGAGATGTTGCGCAGGACGGGATGGCGCAAGACGTACCGCAGCCCTTCGACGATGTCGCGGAGAATATGCGTCTTCTCGCTGGGCGTGCTCTGGTTGAAGCTGGTGCGGATGATGCCTAGCGAGGCGGAGGAGAGCAGGAACGACGCGGCATCCGCCAGGAGGACATTGGAGAGGGGCAGCAGGGTGATGAGCAGGCCCGCCAACAGCGGCCCGGCCACGGCGGCGCCGGAGTAGCTAGCCTGGATGCGTCCGTTGGCCGTGACGAGATCGTCGGCGCTGACTAGACTGGGAATGGCCGCGAACTCCGCCGAGTTGAAGCAGATGGTGAGGGTCGAGCTGGCGAAGGCGACGCCGTAGATCCACTCTACCGTGAGCAGGCGTAGCGCCGCCATCAGGGGGATCGAGGCGATCACGAGCGCGCGCAGGATGTCGGTGACGATCATCAGTCGCTTGCGATTGACGCGATCCACCCAGGCACCGATCAGCAGGCCGAAGAGGAGATAGGGGATGAAGGTCGCGGCGGTGGTGATGCCGAGGTTAAGCGCGGAGCCAGTCAATTTGAAGACGAGCAGGGGCAGCGCGAACTCGGTGAACGAGCTGCCGAGATTCGAGATGGTTTGGCCGGTCCAGTATTTCCAGAAGTCGCTGCCGCTGCGCGTTGGCATCTGGCTCGCCGCTGTCGTTGGCATTCGCCGCCCCCTCCCGCGCGCCGCGTATGGAGGATTATGCGCGCTCCCTAGCATACCATAGGATGCGGCGCGGGGGGGCGGCGGATTCTGGGCCAGCCGTGGGG
>JADMIN010000755.1 GCA_015478575.1 Ktedonobacterales bacterium
CGGAAGATCCATCTGGTTCTCTTTCATGCGGCTCCCCTTCGGCGCTGCCTAGTAATCGTGCCGAGTAGCGGCGGGAAACGAACTCGCGGGCCGCTGTGCCGCTTCTGGCCGCGACGCGGGCGGATAGCCCGCTCCCGGTCGCTGCGAGAGAGGTGGTGGCACGGGAGTCTCCTGTTTCGCCGTCTCGCGATCCTCCAGCATAGGCGGCAGTGGCGGCACCGGGAAGGGCCGCACCAGGGAGATAGCGGTCAGGATGAGCACTTTGATATCGAACAGCACGGATTGGCGACGTACGTATTCGAGATCAATTGTCAGCTTCGCCGGCATGATGGCGTCAAAGTAGTAAAACTCTGGCGCGCGTCCCGTGAGGAGTTGTTCCTCGTTACGAAAATAGACCTGAGAGAGGCCCGTGATGCCCGGCCGGACGTTGAGAATGAGGCGCTGCTCTGGCGTGTAGCGGGCCACGTAGTCAGGCGCCTCAGGGCGCGGTCCCACGAGGCTCATATCGCCCTTGAGAACATTGAAGAGCTGCGGCAGCTCATCCAGTTTTGTCCCTCGCAGGAAGCGCCCGACGGCGGTCACGCGAGGATCGTTCTCGATGGTGATGGCACGCTTGGCCCCGCTCTGGTCCACGCGCATCGAGCGGAACTTCAGAATGCGGAAATCACGCCCATATCGGCCCACGCGCGGACCGCGATAGATGATGGGGCCGGGGTCATTGATCCACACAGCAGCGGCCAGAAGCAGGAGCAATGGGGACAGCAACACCAGGAAGAACACCGCGAATACGATATCTATCAGGCGTTTCATGCCGTCTTCCCTTCCAATCCACATCCTCCCAGACGCCACGCGATCGCACCGCGCCGTCCCGCCAGCCGTGTGCTGGCGCTGGGTCTACCGGTGGTATGTTCGCACAATCTCGTCCACCGCCGCGATCACATCTTCCGTATCATCGTCGGTCATCCCTGGATAGATCGGTAGCGAGATTTCGCGCTCGTAGAGATCCCTCGCCACGGGGAAATCATCTGGCCCAACACCGAATGCCTGCTGATAATATGGGTGCAGATGCAGCGGAATGAAATGCACACTCGTGCCAATCTTCCGCTCCGCCAGCGCCTTGATGAAGTCGTCGCGTGAAATCGTCAGCCGCTCCGGGCGCAGCCGCAATTGGTACAGATGCCAGGCGTGCTGCATATCACTCGGATTCGGCGGCGTCTCGAGCGCGGGGTGCTGTGCGAAGGCTTCGCTATAGCGCAGGGCAATGGCGCGCCGTCGTCCCAGCAGCCAATCGCGTCGGGCCAACTGGACGAGTCCCAGCGCGGCGGCAATATCGGTCATATTATATTTGAAGCCGGCATCCAGAATCTCATAGTACCACGTGCCCTCGGCGGTGTAGCGCTTCCAGGCATCGCGGCTCATGCCATGCAGATGCATCAGACGGGCGCGCTGCTCATAGTCGGGGTTCGCGGTCACCAGCATGCCGCCATCACCCACCGCCAGCGTCTTTGTCGCATAGAAGCTGAACGTCGTGATGTCGCCAATGGTGCCGATCATGCGCCCGTGATACAGAGCCGGGGAGGCATGCGCCGCATCTTCCACCACCGCCACCG
>JADMIN010000053.1 GCA_015478575.1 Ktedonobacterales bacterium
CGGAGCTTGGCGAGCCGCCGCTGGTGGTCGTCCTCGATGCGATCCAGGATGTCCAGAACCTCGGCTCGCTGATCCGCACGGCGGAGGTCGTCGGCGCGCATGGCGTCATCATTCCAGAGCATCGGGCCGCTGGGCTGACGCCCGCGGTGGATAAGACCTCCGCCGGCGCGGTCGAGTTCCTGCCAGTGGCCCGCGTCACCAATATCACGCGCGCGATGGAAGATCTCAAGAAACAGGGCCTGTGGTGTATCGGGCTGGATGGTGACGCGAAGACCACCTACGATCAGGCCGACCTCAAAGGGCCAATCGCGCTGGTGGTGGGCAATGAGGCCAAAGGGATCAGCCGGCTCGCCCGCCAGCATTGCGATGTCTTGATCCGCTTGCCCATGCGCGGCCATGTCGCCTCCCTCAACGCGGCGGTTGCTGGCTCGGTCGCGCTCTATGAGATCTGGCGCCAGCGCGGCTGGGCGCTCCCAGCGGACGCGGTGGAGGCGGTGGATGGCGCGCCAGCCACATCATAGACCGCTGGTAGGTGGGCACTCCGCCCATATCCCAGAGGCCCGCACCCAGCGGCGGCTCCCGATCACGGGATTCTTCAGTGCGATGCGGGAGTGCCATGTGAGATTGCCATGTTAGGAGTGCCATGAGCGGGAAGCTGAGGTGGCGCTTCTCGCTAAACCGGAGTGAAGATGGGGCCACGAACGCTCTTGATTGATGGCTACAACGTGATCCGCACGACGCCAAGCCTGGCAGCCGCGGAGTCGCGCGGCGGGCTGGTCGCTGGGCGTGAGGCGCTGCTGGCGCGCCTAGTCGCCGCATGTGCCCGCTGGCCTGATGAGATCGTTGTCGTCTTCGACGGCGGTGCCCCAGCCGAGACGACCGCTCCACTCCGGGGACTGAGCCGTGGGCGGGCGATCTTCTCGCGCGCGGATGACTCCGCCGATAATGTCATCAAACGCCTCGCTCGCGAGGCGCGGGCACTGGGGCGCGTGGTGAGTGTGATCACCAACGATGGCGAGGTGCGCACCACCGCCGCGGCATACGGCGCGTCTCCCATCCGCTCGGACGTGCTCGCGCGGCGACTCAACCAAGCACCAAAAGACCTGCGCCAACGCCAGCGCCATAAGGAAAGCCTACAGCGACGCTGGGACGCCAGCGAGAGCGATGGCGAGCCACGCGCACGCTCGCGCAAGGGCAACCCACGCCAGGCACCGCGCCGCCGCCGCTACGAAGAGCCACCACTCTAAGCGCCAGCCCTAAGCGCCAGCGCCATGACTGGTATGCCATCCACACCGCTCCAGCAAATGGCTGAGGTCCTCATTCAACACCGATATCCCACGCCTGCTCCAAATCCTCGCGCGAGTAGGCTTTGAATGCCATCAGCGTCTGCGTGCGCGTAATGCCTTCCAGCGCGATCATGCGCTCCGTGACGACCACCGCCAGGTCTTCATAGCGCGGCAGGTGGAGGACGACCACGAGGTCGTATTCACCAGTCACCGAATAGACCTCGGCCACGCCGACAATCTGTAACAACGCTTGCGCCGTGGCGTTGATGGCCGCCCGCTGAACATTCAGCAAGATGAGCGCCGTCACCATAATGAGACCACCTTCATGCGTGGCTAGACCAAGCGCGCCGCCTCGTCGCGCAGCTCGCGCCGCAGCACCTTGCCCGTGTTGTTCTTCGGCAGCTCCGTACGGAAGACCACACGGCGTGGGCACTTGAAGACCGCGATCTGGCCCCGGCAGAACTCGATGATCTCCTGCTCCGTCGCGCTCGCTCCAGGCTTGAGCACGACGAATGCCATCACCGATTCACCCTGGTAGGGATCAGGGTACTGCACCACGGCGGCATCCGCGATGGCCGGGTGGCGGAACAAGATCTCCTCCACCTCGCGCGGGTAGACGTTGAAGCCAGAGACGACGATCATGTCTTTCTTACGATCCACGATGGTAAAGTACCCGTCGTCATCCTGGGTGGCGAGGTCTCCTGTATGCAGCCAGCCATCGCGCAACGCCTCCGCGGTGGCCTGGGGCTGTTGCCAGTAACCCTTCATAATGTTCGGGCCGCGGCAGATCAGTTCGCCCAGTTCGCCGTGAGGCAGTTCAGCGCCAGCCTCGTCCACAATCCGCACCTCGCAGCCCGGAATGGCCGGCCCGACCGTCCCCGCCTTGGTCACGGGACCGGCGGCGTTCGAGGTCACGACGGGCGCGGCCTCCGAGAGGCCATAGCCCTCGCTGATGGGCACACCAGACAACCCCTCGAACAACTCCATGACCCGCACCGGCAGCGCCGCCGCGCCTGACGCGATGTAGCGCACGCTCTTCAGGTCATAGTCACGCAGATTTGGCATCTGTGCCCAGGCGACAAACATCGGCGGCGCGCCATAGATCACCGTGCAGCGCTGCTTCTGGATCACCTCCAAGCTACTCGCTGGCTCAAAGCGCTCGATGAGGGCCATAGTGCCCCCATGCAGGATGGTCAGATTCATGCCCACATTCATCGCGTAGATGTGGAAGAGCGGCAGGGCCAGCCAGACCACATCCTCCGGCACGGGAGAGATACGGGGCACCTCGCTACACTGCTGGCAATTGCTCAGAAGGTTGCGGTGCGTCAGCATCGCCCCCTTGGGCCGCCCGGTCGTGCCAGAGGTATAGGTGATAACCGCCAGATCTTCTTCTCGCACGGCCACCGCTGGCGGCGTATCAGGCGCCTCACCGAAGACCGTGCGCCAGGCCAGGGTGCCGGGAATGTCCTGAGGCGCGGCCACGATCACCTGCTGGAGGTCCGGCGCGTTCGCCGCCGCGGCGATGGCCACCTGCGCGAAGGGGCCAAAGGTCAGGATGGCCTTCGCGCCGCTATCCCGCAGGATGTACTCCACCTCGCCCGCCTTGTAGAGCACGTTGAGCGGGATCACCGCGGCCCCGGCGCGCAGAATGCCATAATACGCTTCCATGAAGAGCGGCAGATCGTGTATGTAGATGGCCACACGGTCACCTGGCTGGATGCCCAACCCCATCAGCGCGTTCGCCACCGCATTGGCGCGCCGGTTCAGCTCATCGTAGGTGGTCGGCTGATCGCGAAAGATAATCGCTGGCTTGTCTGCATACCGCTCGGTAGTGCGGGCGAGCATTTGGCCCAGATCCATGCTATACCTCGCTTCGCTGCTGTGGTGGGTGGCGCGTCGCGCCCTACATCAAGATACCGGCGGGACCGCCCGCGACGTAGATCACCTGCCCGCTGACATAGCTGGCGTCGTCTGAGGCGAGGAACGCAATGACACTGGCGACCTCGCTTGGCTGGCCGATACGGCGCAGCGGAATAGACTGCGCGGCGCCGCTCTGAAGCTGCTCCGGCGTGACACCCAGACGCTGGGCCGTGGCGCGCGTCATGTCGGTATCAATGAAACCGGGCGCAACGGCGTTGGCCGTGATCCCAAACGGCCCCAACTCGATGGCGAGCGTGCGCGTAAGCCCCTGGAGGCCCGCCTTGGCGGCTGAATAGTTGGCCTGCCCCCGGTTGCCGAGGGCCGAGGTCGAAGAGACGCTGACGATCCGCCCATAGGTTTGCCGCACCATCACCCGCTGCGCCGCGCGGGCGCAGAGGAAGGCGCCGCGGAGGTGAACGGCCAAGACGCGATCCCAGTCGTCTTCACTCATCTTGAAGAGCAGGTTGTCGCGCAAAATACCCGCATTGTTGACGAGAATATCCAGACGCTCAAAGCGTTCGAGCGTGCGGTCAACCGTCTGTTGCACCTGTGCGGCGTCAGCGACATCGCAGGTGAGGCTGAGGGCCTCGGTTCCCGCCGCGCCCAGTTCGGTCGCCAGCGCGGCGCTGCCCTCCGCATCCAGATCAGCGAGCGCCACTCGTGCCCCCTCCTGTGCCAGCCGGCGGGCTGTCGCCGCGCCGATGCCACGCGCGGCGCCCGTCACCAGGGCCACACGGCCATCCAGTCTGCCCATATCGAGCGTGCCTCCTGCCCAACATCGTTGCCCGCGCCTGAGAAGGCGCCAGCCGTTCCGCAAGCGCGCGGCCCACCGCGCCTCAAGCATAAAATCCAGGGCGCCCCATGTCAAGCGTCGGGCGCGGGCCGCGCGACCGGACGGTGTGGCCCATTAGACTGCGCGCTTGCGGGTGGGGGGACATGTCGTGTACTATTGTCACCACGTCCGCGGGGGAGATGACCTTCATGCGCGCCTCGCTACGCCCCAAGTGGCGCGGTGCCGTGCGGCTGGATAAAGGGATTGCGGTGAGCAACGCACAGGTATGGCACGCGGCGCAAGAGCGCCTACGGCGCGAGATGACGCGCGCGCAATTCGAAACCTGGCTGCGGGGAACGCACCTGCGTGCGGCAGACGACGGCGCGACCATACTCAATGTGCGCACCACCTTCGCCAAAGAGCTGCTGGAGAACCGCTATCGCGAGCGCATCGCCGCGGTGATCGCCGAGGTGACCGGGCGCCCATGCGCCCTACGCATCATGGTGGCACCAGCCACGGTCGAGAGCCTAGCCGAGGCCGCGCCCGTCACACCGACAGCCGCTACGCGAACGGCTACGCGCCCATCCGCCACGCAGCGCGCCCTGTGCTCCGCCGGGACGCGGTACGCCCGGCCCAGTCTCTTCGCGCTGGCACAAGAGCCA
The DNA here is from genome assembly GCA_015478575.1 of Ktedonobacterales bacterium. Taxonomy (GTDB): domain Bacteria; phylum Chloroflexota; class Ktedonobacteria; order Ktedonobacterales; family JADMIN01; genus JADMIN01. The sequence goes on from JADMIN010000053.1 coordinate 4,641, forward strand.
GAGCGCGCCTCACCAGAGCGCGCCTCACCAGAGCGCGCCTCACCAGAGCGCGCCTCACCAGAGACGCCTGGAGCGCGCCCGGAGCCAGAGCCGCTCGTGGCGCGCGCGCTGCCACGCGCCACCACCCTCGCCAGCACGCGGCGGCGGGGAGCACCCAGTGCGAGCGGTCATGGCGGCGAGAAGCGCGCACGAGTACGCGCGGCGGTCGAGCGGTCCCAGATGGGTGCGGCCACCAAGCCACACGAGCCACGCGACCAAGAGGAGTGGCGGATGCCGCCTAGTGGAGCGCACGGTGACACGATGAGCGGTGGCGTGGACCAGCCTGCGCGCGGCGGGGCGCCCCGCGCGCCCGATGCCACAGGAGATGAGCCGATGTCTACAGGTGGATATGATGACCCGCGCCCGCCACGTGCCCGCCCCCCGCGTGAGCGACCGGCCACGAGCGGCTCTCCAGAGCGGGGCGACCCGCCAGCGCTACCGACGCTCGCCCCGACCACACCCGCGGGCGCGGTGAACGCCAGCGCGGTGAACGCCAGCGCGGTGAACGCCAGCGCGGTGAACGCCAGCGCGAGTCTCGTACCGGTGCCGCGCCTGAACGCGCGCTACACCTTCGACACCTTCATCGTCGGCAGCACGAATCAACTCGCGCATGCCGCGTCGCAGGCCGTCGCGGAAGCGCCTGGCCAGGCATATAATCCCCTCTTCCTCTATGGCGACGTGGGCCTCGGCAAGACCCACTTGCTCCATGCCATCGGCCATACGGCGATTGAGAACGGGCTGACGGTGCTCTATGTCTCCTCCGCGACATTTACCAACGAAATCATCAACGCGATTCGCTACCGCACCACGGAGGAGTGTCGCGCGAAATATCGTCTGGTGGATGTCCTGCTCGTTGATGATATCCAGTTCATCGCGGGCAAGGAATCCACTGAAGAGGAATTCTTCCACACGTTTAACAGCCTCTACGAGAACAGCAAACAGATCGTCATCTGCAGCGACCGGCCGCCCAAAGCCATCGTGAGCCTGGAGGGGCGATTGCGCTCACGTTTCGAGTGGGGGCTGATTGCCGATATCCAGCCGCCGGAGCTTGAAACGCGCGTGGCCATCTTGCGCGCGAAGGCCGATATGACGCCCTCGCATGTTCCCGATGAGATCCTCACCTATCTCGCCAGCAACGTGCAGAGCAACATCCGCGAGCTAGAGGGCAGCTTCAATCGCCTGCTGGCAATCGCACAGCTCCAGGGCAAGCCGCTCACCATCGAGACAGCGCGGGCCGCCCTCTCCAACCTCGCCACCGATGGCAAGCAGCGCCACGTCGGCACCAGTGAGGTGCTGGGCGCGGTGGCCCAGCACTATCGTATTCCCCTGGAGGATCTTCAGGGCAAGCAGCGCGACAAACACATCGTCGTCCCACGCCAGGTCGCCATGTATCTGATGCGCCAGGAGACCGAAGCCTCACTGCTGGAGATCGGGCAGACACTCGGTGGCCGTGACCACAGCACCGTCCTGCACGGCTGCGAAAAGATCAGCCGCGAGATCAATGAGAATACCGCCCTCCGCAAGGAAGTGCAGGCGATTCGCCAGCAGCTCTTCGGCTAAGAAAGTACGCTCATGGATGACTATCAGACCTACCTCCTAGACCTCGATGGCGTGGTGTATCGCGGCGACCGTCTGCTTCCTGGCGCCCGTGAGCTGGTCGCCTGGCTCGACGCGACAGGACGGCAGGTGGTCTACCTCTCGAACAATTCACTCGCCGCGCCTGAGGAGGTGGCGGCGAAGCTGACCCGGCTGGGCATGCCGCACCCTGAGGGGCGCGTCCTCACGGCGGGGTGGGCGGCGGTCCAGGCGGTCGCGCGGCGCTTTCCTGGTGGGCGCGTCTTCGTACTCGCGCTGCCCGCCATCGCTGACCTCGCCCAGCGGGCGGGCTTGCGGCCAGTGGCGATGGATGAGCCAGAGATGCCCACGCCCGATGCCGTGGTAGTGGGATTAGATCGCAGCCTCACCTATGCTCGTCTGCGCCGGGCGATGCGCGCCATTCTGGCGGGCGCCGCGTTCATCGCCGTCAATCGCGATCCACGCCTACCAGTGGAGGATGGCTTCGAGCCAGGGACGGGGGCGCTCGTCGCCGCGCTGGAGTGGTCCACCGGGCGCGACGCCGAGATGATCGGCAAGCCCGCCCCGGGCATTGTCACCCAAGCCATGCGCCAGGTTGGCGCTCGCCCCGATCAGGTCTTACTGGTGGGCGATGGCCTCGATCTCGATATGCCCGCCGGGCACGCGGCGGGCGTCACCACAGCGCTTGTGCTGACGGGGCTTGCCAGCGCCGAACAGGCGCTGGCCGCGACCGGAGAGCGCAAGCCCGATCTCGTGTTTGCCGATCTGCCCGCCCTGCTCACCGCGGCGCGGGCACGCGCGGAAAGAGGGGGTGGAGCAGCCGGTGGAGCGTGAGGCGAGGCGGCGCTGACAGGCCGGAGCGGGCCAGCGCCATCATGCGCGCGACGATCTCGGTCGCACCCCAATGAACGGGGATTTCATGCTTGCCAAGAGCGTCGGGACTATGTTAAACTCGTTGCGTCATGTGCTCTGGCATGTCAGCGTCTGAGACAACCTGCATGGCACGCGGGTGGCTTTCCGCGTGGCCCGGTATGCCCAGGCGTGCGGTTCCGCGGCGCGCCGGCTACTTTCCCGCCCCCACGTCTGGCGCGGGTATCTCCCACTCTCTGGTTGCGGGTGCGGCGGTGATGGCGTGTGTTCGCGTGTTCGCGTGGCCCTGCCTCAACGCAGCGCAGCGTTGTCTAGCTCCGTCTAGGTTTCAGGAGGGCGAAGGCAGTCGTGAATATTCTCATGTGGTGGCTGGCGGTCCCAGTAGGCGCAAGCCTACTCGCAATCATATTCGCATTTTTGCTGGCACGCTGGGTTCTCGCCAGAGATACCGGCACGCCGGAGATGCGCAAGATCTCGGATGCGATCTTCGCGGGCGCGCAGGCCTATCTGCGCCGCCAATATAAAACAATCACCGTGCTCGCCGTCGTGGTCGCGGTGGTCATCGGCGTGGTGCTGGCGTGGTTGAGTCCAGCGCATGGGACCGCATTCGGCGACCGCTTCGCCATCGGCTTTCGCACCGCTATCTCGTTCGCCATTGGCGCCTTCTTCTCCGGTCTCGCGGGCTTCATCGGCATGCAGGTCGCCGTGCGCTCGAATATCCGGGTGGCCAGCGCGGCACGGCGTGGCCTCGGCGACGCGCTCATGGTCTCGCTACGCGGCGGGGCCGTCTCGGGCTTTCTCGTAATCGCGCTCAGTCTGCTCGGCGTCACCCTGGTCTACATGATCTTCGGCGGCATCCTGACGCCGCTCGATACGCCTGAGACGATTGTCGGCTTCGGCTTCGGCGCCAGCTTCGTCGCACTCTTCGCCCAGCTCGGCGGTGGCATCTATACCAAGGCCGCCGATGTCGGCGCCGATCTGGTGGGCAAGGTCGAGGTCGGCATTCCTGAGGACGACCCCCGCAACCCCGCCGTAATCGCGGACCTGGTGGGTGATAATGTCGGCGACTGCGCGGGGCGCGGCGCGGATATCTTTGAGTCCACCGCCGCGGAGAACATCGGCGCCATGATCCTCGGCGTCGCCGTCGCGCGCGCGATTGCCATCTCCACCGGCACCGCCACGCCCGCATGGGTGCTCTTCCCGCTTGTCGTCGTCGGCATCGGCATCCTCTGCTCGATGATCGGGCTGATGGTCGTGCGCAAGTCACGCGTACGCGAGCCAGGCCAGGCCGGCGGCAAGGACCCTGGCGAGATCGCGATGGGGCAACTCAACGTCGGCTTTTATACCACCGCGGCGCTCGCCATCGTCGGCATCTTCGTCGCGGCCTACCTGCTGCTTGGCCAGGCGGCTGGCAACAGCCACTGGTGGGCGTTCGGCCTCGCCGGCCTGATTGGCATCGCCAACAGCATCGCCTTCGTCAAGATCACCCAATATTACACATCAGGCACCTACCGGCCTGTGCGCGAGATCGCTGAGGCGGCCAAGACCGGCCCCGCCACCACCATCATCTCTGGGCTGGCTGTGGGCTTCGAAAATACGGCACTGCCCGTGTTGGCCATCGCCTTCTCCCTGATTGGCTCATACTATCTCGGCTCGCTCGCTGGCGCCGCGCCTGGCGGCGGCGTCAATATCTACGGCATCTACGGCACCGCGGCGGCGACGCTGGGCATGCTGATGAGCGCCGGATATATCCTGGCGATGGATACCTTCGGGCCGATCACGGACAATGCCGGTGGCATCGTCGAGATGTCCGACCAGCCGGAGTCGGTGCGCAACATTACTGACGCACTCGACGGTGTGGGCAACACGACCAAGGCGCTGACCAAGGGCTACGGCATCGGCTCGGCGGCACTGGCGGCGTTCCTCCTCTTCAGCGCGTACCTCGATCTGGTCAAGGGCAGCATTCGCACGCCAGGGGCCGCCGCGACGCCCGCGGGCGCGGTAGCCGCCGGTGGCTACAACGTGAATCTGGCCAACCCGCCCGTGTTCATCGCCGCGCTCATCGGCGCCATGCTCATCTTCCTCTTCAGTTCGCTCGCCATCCGCGCCGTCGGCAACGCCGCGCAAGGCATGATTCAGGAGGTGCGGCGCCAGTTCCGCGCCAATCCCCTGATCATGCAAGGCAAGGCCACTCCTGACTACGCTCGCTGTGTGGATATCAGCACCAGCGCGGCGTTGCGCCAGATGATCTTGCCCGGCATCCTCGTCGTCGGCACTCCCGTGCTGGTCGGTGTCGTCCTCGGCCCCGAGGCTGCCGCCGGTATGCTCATGGTGGGCACCATCGCCGGCATTATGATGGCGCTGGTGATGAACAACGGTGGCGGCGCCTGGGACAACGCCAAGAAGTACATCGAGGCGGGCTATCTGAAAGATGAAAACGGCCAGACGCTCGGCAAGAAGACGGCGGCACACGCGGCCAGCGTCGTGGGTGACACCGTCGGCGATCCCTTCAAGGATACCGCTGGGC
>JADMIN010000756.1 GCA_015478575.1 Ktedonobacterales bacterium
GCCATTGGCGTCGATGATCTGCGTGCCCTGCACGGAAAGCGCGGGCAGCAGGGGTTTGGGGGTCGCCGTCGCCTTGGGCGGCTTGGTCGGGGCGCGCGTGCCGACGCTGATTGGCGTACCTTTACCGGTCGCCTTCGCGCCCAGTTGGGCGATGGCGCGCCCAATGCCAACGATGGTGATGGCCAGCAGCGCCACGACCGCGACGACGACATACCAACTGCGTTTTTGCTGCATTGCTCTGGTATCCTCCGCAGACATTCCCAACAAGCCACAGCATTTTCCATAATTTTGTGTTGATTGGTCCCTGGCAGGATACCATACTGTCTGGCGAGGGCCAATCGCATAGGACGGTTGGGGGATGGCCCTCCCCCAACCCCTCTCCATCTGAAGCGCGAGCGAAAGTTGGAGAGGGGCTTTTCGTTTTTCGCGCGGGGGAACGGCGAGGCGCAGGGCGGACACAGCGGGCCGCCCCTATGGCTGTTTGCGCTTTTTGGGGGATGGAGCGGGCGCGGTGACGGGGGCGGGTTCTGGGGATGCGGTTTGGCGCATGCGCTCCACGACGAGATCGCGGCGCTTGGGTTGCCGCGCGCCGAAGGCGTGTTGGTAGTGGGCGAAATTCCATTTTTCCCAGTGAGGTCCGAAAAGGTCGGTGGCGGCGGCGATGCCGCTCTGGTAGAGGTCGGCTTTGTTGGCGGCGGTGAGGGCGAAGGTTTCCGCTTTGACGGCGCAGGGGATCATGATGGAGCGCGCGAAATCCGCTGTGGCGATATATTGGTTGTCGCGGCCATTGAGGAGGGTCTGGAAGAGGTTGAGCGCGAAATCAACTGGCGAGTGGATGGGGTGGAATTGGATTTCGGGCAGGATGCGTTTGGGGTCGGGGGAACCGTCAACGAGGTGCAGGCCAAAGGTGGGCCAGGGGGGATCGTCCTGGTCGAAGAGGAAGAGCGGGTAGCCCGAGAGCAATCCGCCATCAACGATGAGGCGCTGCTGGTTCGCGGGGCGCGGGGGATGGCGCACCGGCTCGAAAAAGCCGGGAATGCTGGCGCTCATCTGGACGGCGAGGGCGATGGGGAAGTCATCGGGGCGTTCGCCAAAGGTTTTGGCGACATCGTCAGGCAGGATGAGCATGCTGTTGTCGGTGAGGTCGGTGGCGATGATGTGCAGGCGGTAGGTGTAGCGGGGATTGCCTTCGTCGATCTCGGCGCGAATCGCGGCGGGCAGGGCGCGATATTCCGGCGATCCTTGCTGAATTTTGAGATCGCCGAAGGTGGTGACGTTTTTCTGGGCCAGGAGGCCTGCGACATAGGCGTGCAGGCGGTTGGTGCGATAAACGCCCAGGTGCAGCAGCAACTGCATGGCGTCGCCCGCCAGGGGGAGCAGGTGTTCGAGCGGCGTTTCCTCCAGGAAGGCGGCGAAGTCTTGCTGGGTCATCTCCTGGCGCAGTTCGGCGGCGGTGAACCCGGCGGCGTAGAGCGCGCCGACGATGGAACCAGCGGAGGTTCCGGCGACGTAGATCGGCTGGTAGCGCTGCTCCAAAACACTGAGCGCGCCCGCGTGGGCGATCCCCCGCACGCCGCCGCCCGAGAGGACGATGTTGCAG
>JADMIN010000054.1 GCA_015478575.1 Ktedonobacterales bacterium
GAGCAAGACCGCGTGACGCACGCCCTCGCTGAGAATGGCACACCAGGCCACCAACTCGCCGGACGCCTCGTGGCCGCTCACGGTCGCCCAGTAGCCAGCGAATGCTCCTGGGTAATCAGCATCTTGCCGCGCCCACCCCACCGCCTCACGCAAGCCGCAAAGCGCCGCCGACGCGATTGGCCGATTCATCTCCATGACGATGGTGGTCCCCATGCGTCTCTCCTTCGCCTCGTGCCTGACGTGCTATGCGCGATATTGCCACTCAGGCGTGCCGCATGCCACAATGCATGCGTGAGCGCACGGCCCAATCCACGATGCGCCTGGCCAGCGAGATCACGCGCTCCACATGATCATCTCTCCGCCGAGACCGTCGGAGCAAGAGAAGGGGACGACGATGTTCTTGCGCCTCAGCGACGAGCAGCAAGAGATACGAGATGTGGTGCGTAAGTTCGCGCGCCAGAAGATCGCGCCCCAGGCCGAGCGCTGGGATGAGGAAGCATACTTTCCGCGCGAAATCCTAGAGCCGCTCGGCGAGATGGGGCTGACGGGGCTGCTCGTTCCCGAAGCGCAGGGCGGCTCGCCACAGTCACGGCTCACCGGCGCCGTCATCTATGAAGAAGTGGGGCAGGCCGATATGTCAACCGCGGTCTGGCTCGCGGTCCACAACATGGTGGCTGGGCTGATCGCTAGGTTCGGCGATGAGGCACAGCGCCACCGCTGGGTGACACGCATGGCGACTGGTGAGCTGCTTGGCGCCTTCTGCTTGAGCGAGGCGCATGCTGGCTCGGATGCCGCCAACGTGCGGTGCGCCGCGCGGCGCGATGGCGATGACTATGTGCTGAGTGGCACGAAGTTCTGGGTGACGAGCGCGGGCGTGGCCGACATCTACGCCGTCTTTGCCCGCACCGATGAGGGGACGGGCGCGCGCGGTGTCACGGCGTTCATCATCGAGAAGGACACCCCCGGCTTCCAAATTGGCAAGCGCGAGCGCAAGATGGGCCTCCACTCCAGTCCCACCGGCGAGCTAGTCTTCGAGCAATGCCGCGTGCCCGCGGCGAACCGCCTCGGCGCGGAAGGGGACGGCCTCAAGATCGCGCTCTCCTCGCTGGATGGCGGCCGCATCAACATTGGCGCGATCACGACCGGCGTGGCACAGGCGGCCTTCGATGTGGCGGCGCGCTATGCGCAAGAGCGCCAGGCATTCGGCAAGCCCATCGCTGGCTTCGAGGGCATCCAATTTCTGCTCGCCGACATGGCAATGAAGATCGAGGCGTCGCGGCTGCTCGTCTATCAGGCGGCGTTCAAGATGGATGAGGGCGAGCCAGCGAGCATGTATGCCGCGATGGCCAAGTGCTTCGCCAGCGACTCGGCGATGGCCGTCACAACCGACGCGGTGCAGGTGCTCGGTGGCGCGGGCTACGTGCGCGATTGGCCAGTCGAGCGCTATATGCGCGACGTCAAGGTGGGCCAGATCTTCGAGGGCGCTAACCAGATCCAGCGGATCGTCATCGCGCGCGCCCTCCTCGGCAACGTGGCCACGATGGGCTAACGCGAGCCGGACAACTCACGTGAACTGTGGCGGGTGCAGGCCGCGACGAACCATGCGCCCCTCTGGAGGGGCCTACCTTCCGCCCGTCGCACCCCCACCCGCTCAGGTGGCGCCCGCTCAGGTGGCGCCCGCTCCCCTCCTTCACCCCTCCCTCCGAGACAGAAAACTCGTTGTTACCCGCCGCGCGCATCGCCAGTGTCAGCTATCAGGAGGATGGTGACATCCTCTCAGCCCGCATCGGCGCGTGGCAGAGAGCAGTGAGGATGAGCATATGGCGCTGGAACACGCATGGATTCCGGGCAGGACAAGGGGCGGGCGCTCGCGCTGGCGCTGGCGCGCTTGGCGCACACTCCTGGCAGAGGGTCGCTCACCGCTGGCGCAAGGGGCAGATGATACCAATGCGCGACAGGCGGGCGTGGGCGCTGTGGCGGGCAACGCCACCGGCAATGCCACGGCGGACGCGGGGTTTGAGCGCTTTGTTCACCAGCACGAGCGCCAAATTCTGAACTTTCTCTGGCGCATGACAGGCGAGGAGGAGACCGCCCATGACCTCACCCAAGAGGTCTTCCTGCGCGCTTGGCAGCACTACGACACCATTCGCCACTACGAGCTGCCCCGGGCCTGGCTCTTCCGCGTCGCGACCAACCTTGCCCTGACATACCAGCGCCGCCGCTCTGCCCCAGTGGGCGCCGCCATCCCCCTGGATGAGGAGAATAGCCCCGCTACCAGTGACCCTGCCTGGCGGCTGGCGGAGAGCGATCATGTCCGTCAGACGCTGCTGCGCATGGCGCCCAGGCAGCGTGCCGCGCTCGTCTTGCGTGAAGTCTACGGCCTCTCGGGCACTGAGGTGGCGCGCGCGCTGGGGATCTCTGAGACCGCGGTGAAGATGACGCTGTGGCGCGGACGCGAACAGTTCCGAGCGATCTATCTGCGAGGGGAGCGACCGTCATGACGCCGCCCGTATCCACAACCTGCGCGCAGGGCATCGGCGCGAAGACGCTCTCCGCTTGGCGCGACGACCTGCTGCCCATCGCGGAGGCGCAGCGCTTGGGCGCGCACACATCCACCTGCGCCGCTTGCCGGACGACCCTCGCCACGTTCGAGACGGTTGCCCAATCATTGCGGAGCCAGCGCGAACTGGAGCCTAGTGACCGCGTGTGGCGTGGCGTGCGGGCACGCATCGCCAGAGTGCCACGCAGGCACGCACACGCCTCCATCTGGCGCGGCTTGGGCGCCGTTGCCTCCATCGCCGCGGTCGTGGCCCTCTTTATCTATATCCTGAGTAGCGGGCCAGGCCGCCGTGGGCCAGTGGGCGGCACGGCCACCATGACGCCCCAGCCCACCACTTCATCCTCACCAACGTCCACCCCTTCCAGTATCCCCCTCAGCGTCGCGCAGGCCTGGGGTACGCAGGCCGCCACGGGTACGCTCTCCACCCAACTCGACGCCACGCACACCTTTCAGGCGACGAGCATCACACCCGACGGGCGGACACTCCTCGGCATCGAATACATCCCAAGCGGCACGGCGGGCAGGATGGGGTCCGCCTCCGCGGGCGCGCTCGATATCGCGACCAAGCGCTTCACCGCCTTTGGCGTCTCTCAGGTCGCGAACTATGCCCCCCGCTGTTGCGCGACTGATGGGCGCTATGCCATTGTGGCAGATAGCACCGCTCCTGGCGCGACCTGCGGCGTCTGCCACGACCGCTACTGGTCCTATGACCTGCTCACCCGCCAGTTGCGCCAGGTCGCGGGCGGCGACGCCTACCAGGGTATCTTAGGCAGCGCACTCGACCACGGCCTGCTCTTCCTCTCAACCGGCATGGGCATTCAGGTGGCGGACCTGCAAGCCAACACCATCGTACCCTTTGCGGGCACCGCCACTGCGCGTGTCCTCGCGTACACCTGGCCCTATGTTGTCTATACGCCCGCATCCGCCTCCAACTCGAGCATGACCATCCGTGTGCGCGACCTGACCACCAATGCCGAGAGCACATTGCCGCGGCTGAGCGCGCTCTATGCCAGCGCGGCGGATGGCAGCGTCGGTCTCACGATCACCGGCGACACGCTCTTCGCCCTCGTGACACGGGGGACCGGTCAGGGTGGCAGCGACCTCCTCGAGCTCGACCACCTCACCGCGCCCGACGCGCAGCCCTACCTGCTGGTCCATGCCCCCACCGATCTCGGCATACTGGCCAGCGCCAACGCACGCCTGGTCATCTTGAATGGCGGGTTGGCGCTCGCCTGGGACCGCGTCGAGCGAGCCTTCGTCCAAGTCAGCGGCGTTACGAACACAGGCGGATCGGGCGATGGCGCGCGCGCCGCCCTTGTAGGCAATCAGCTCGCCGTCATCGAGCCAGCGCCGCCACCCAACGCGGCCTTCGCTCCCCAACAGGTGACGCTCTACAACACAGCACAACTGCCAACCCACGGCTGAGGCGGCCTGGCACGATCCCTCGCTATCTCCTGTGGAGAGCTTCCAGGCTGCCCGGTAGCGCGTCTCGTTCCGCATGTGCCGCTCCGCCTCCCGCATGGATGCGCGCGGAGCGACTGGTCTGGTCGCCCCTCGTCGCACGCGCCTCCTCGCCTTCGCATGCGCCCAGCCTATCGAGCGCCCAGCATCCCGCCGCGTTCCACCACCGCGCTTTGCCTTCCTCCTCGTCCTAGCCAGTTGTGAGCCTGACAGCGGCACGATATAATGCGCAGCACGGGCGCTCGCGAGGCGTGCGGTGAAGCGGTGCGTAGTGAAGCGGCGCGCGGCGTGTTCTCAAGAGAGGATTTCCCCCCATATGGCGTCTGAGCCTGGTACGCGCGGTCTGCCACCTGACATCAACTCGCGTCTCACCTACCTCCAGCGTGAGAATGAGCGTCTGCACCGTCAACATGCTCAGATCGAGGACCAGATGCGCGCACTGCTGGTCCTGCAAGGGGTCGCGACCACGCTGAGCGCCGACCTTGATCTTGGCCCACTGCTGCGCCGGGTCACGATGGCTGCCGTACGGCTTTGCGCCGCCGACGCGAGCGCACTCTATCTGGTGGATGGCACGCGCACGCAACTGACCACGCGGGCGGTTGAGACAGCACGGTCCGCTGCCGAGAGCGGCGCCTTCAACACGCGCGACGGCCGGGATACCCTGGATGTCCCCGCGTTGGAGCGCATCACCGACGATTCGCCGGGCGCGGCTGAGTTAGGCATGCCCTTTGGCGCGGGCATCGCCGGGCATGTCGCGCGGACGGGCGCGTTCGTGCTCATCACCGACGCGAGCAACGAGACACGCTTCTCCGCCGAGGATGTCGCCCACGATGAGCGGGTGCTCGGCATCCAACTGGGACATGTGCTGGTCGTGCCGATCCTCCATAAGGGCCGCGTGATCGGCGCGCTGGAGGTCGCCCAACTCCGCTCCCGCACGTGCTTTGACGCCCACAGCCTCGACTTCGCGCGCACACTGGCCGCGCAGGCCGCCGTGGCGGTGGCCAACGCCCAGCTTTATAGTCGGCTGCGCGATGAGCGCGACCGCATCATTCAGGCGCGTGAAGACGAACGCAAGCACCTTGGACGCACCCTGCGCGACGGCCCCACGCGGCAGTTGGCCGAGCTTGCCATGATCCTAGAGCGCGCGGAACAGGCGGGCGCGCACGACCCAGAGGAGCAGAGTGCCGACCTGCGCGACGCCCACGACCTGGCCATGCGGGTGGCGCGCGATCTCCGCATGCTGCTCTTTGATCTGCGCCCGCTGGTGCTGGAGACCGAGCAGGGCGGGTTGGTGGCCGCGCTAGAACAGTTGGTGGTCGGCATGCGCGGCGGAGCGGGTCCCCACATGCGCCTCGACGCGCGCTATTCCGAGCGCCTGCCCCATGCGGTGGAATTGGCGGTCTTCGCCATCATCCAGGAAGCGGTACACAACGTGCTCACGCATGCCCATGCCACCACCTGCGCCATCGAACTGCGTGAGCGCCCAGAGAAGCTGGTGGCGCTTGTCCGCGACGATGGCGATGGCTTTGATATGCGCGCGGTTCAGGCGGAGTACGAGTCGCGCGACAGTTGGGGGCTGGTGAGCATGTTGGAGCGGGCCGCGCTGATTGACGCCAAGTTCTCCATCAGTTCTCAGCCAGGCAAAGGCACCATCGTCTCGCTCGACGTGCCGCGTGTTGGACCGATCCCCACCCAGCATGGCCACCACGTGGATGCTGGCCAACGTCAACCGTAGACAGCGCCCAGCCGATCAGCCTTCCGCTTCCGCGAGCGCGGCGTGGAGTTCCTCGCGGAGGCGGGCCAGTGTCGCTAGGCGCTCCCGCAGCCCCATGCGCATCTCCTCCAGCCCGGCCAGCTTCTCCTCCACCAGCCGCAGTTGGCCACGCATCAACTCTTCAGAGTGATCGAGCCAGGTGAGGCGCGCGTGAGGATCCGTCTCGCGGTGCCAGGCGGCACGCACCTGCTCGCGCCGCTCCTCGATGTTGGCCATCTCGCGAATCTCGGCGAGCGAGAAGCCAAGCAGGTCTTTCAGGCGCTTGATGCGCATCAGCCGCTGGACATCGGCCTCGCTATAGAGGCGATAGCCACCCTCGGTGCGGGTGGGGGGAGCCAGCAAGCCGATCTCTTCATAGTAGCGAAGCGTGCGCTTGGTCAGGCCGGTGCGCTGCGCGACGTGTTCAATGCGAGCATAGTCTCCGGCGGGGGGTCGCGCGCCGCCAGCATCTGGAGCCGCCGTATCCGGCGGCGCGCTTAGCGTGGCCGCATCCTCGGAGGGCATAGCGCTCGCCCCTTTCAGGCGCCGGTGCGCGGGGAAGGTATCAAACGGCACATTCCCATCCCCTCCCACAGAGAGCGCCAGTGGGAGCGTACCATACCTTTCCGCGCACGTCAATGTTTGGCATCAGGGGAAAGAGGCCGCGCGGGGGCGACACGCACAGAGGCCTATCGCGTTGTGGCAAGGCGCGTCGGCAGGGTAGAATCAAGGAGAGCCGTGCCAGTGGGGCGCATGGTGACGCTCTGGGCAGCGAGCCGGAAGCGAGGTGCGCGCATGCGCGAGAGCGCAGCCGCGGTGGAGAGCACCGTGGGGAAACCACCATCATGGCCGCAAGAGATCGCGGAAGCCATATTCGATGATACGCCCGACCGCCCACATGAGGCGTGCGGCGTCTTCGGCCTCTATGCGCCAGGAGAGGACGTCGCTCGCGTCACCTACTTTGGCCTCTACTCGCTACAGCATCGCGGTCAGGAGAGCGCGGGCATCGCCACCGGCGACGGCGCCGCGCTCGCGCTCCATCGCCAGATGGGGCTGGTGGCTCAGGCCTTCACCGAGGAGGATCTAGCCCGCCTGAGGGGACACGTGGCCATTGGCCACACCCGCTATTCCACCACTGGCTCCAGTCGCATCGAGAACGCCCAGCCCATTCAGCTCGAATGTGCGCTTGGCCCTTTCGCCTTGGCGCACAATGGCAATCTCACCAATGCCCTCACCCTGCGCGACCGCCTGCGGGCGCAAGGCACGCGGCTCGCCTCGACCAGCGACACGGAAATCATCGCGCATCTGGTGGCCGCCGCGCCTGGGGCCACCTATGTCGAGAAGATGCGTGCCGTGATGCCCTCGCTCCAGGGAGCGTATAGCCTGGTGCTGCTCACGCCTGAGAGCGTGCTGGGTGTGCGTGATCCGCATGGCGTGCGGCCACTCGCGCTGGGCCGACTGCGCGAGCACTGGGTGATCGCGTCGGAAACCTGCGCCATCGAGACAGTCGGCGGAGAGCCACTGCGCGATGTCGCCCCCGGCGAGATTGTCGTCATTGATGGCGATGGGCCAGAGGGCATGCGGACGGTGGTCGGCCACACACCGCTCGCCTCCGCCGCGTGCCTGTTCGAGTATATCTACTTCGCCCGCCCCGATAGCTGCATCTCGGACCGCTCGCTCTATCTGGCGCGCCAGCGCATGGGCGCGCGGCTGGCCGAGGAGTTTCCGGTTGAGGCGGATCTGGTGATTGGCGTGCCCGACTCCGCGACGCCCGCCGCCGCGGGCTACGCCGCCGCCCGTGGCCTCCCCTACGCTGATGGCCTCATCAAGAACCGCTACATTGGTCGCACCTTCATCCAGCCCGATCAGCGGCTGCGCCAGCTCGGTGTCAAGATGAAATTCAACGCGCTGGGCGCCGTCCTCAATGGCAAGCGCGTCGTCATGATTGATGACAGCATCGTACGCGGCACAACGATCCGCCCACTCGTCAAACTGCTGCGAGATGCCGGGGCGCGCGAAGTGCATCTCGGCGTGACCTCGCCACCGTTTCGCCATGCCTGCTATCTAGGGCTGGACGTGGCCCAAGAAGCCGAGCTTATCGCGGCCCGCCTGGTGGATGTCGCGGCTATCGCACGCGAGGTTGGCGTGGAGAGCCTGCACTACCTTAGCCTGGATGGACTGGTGGCGGCGATTGACCTGCCACGCGAGACGTTCTGTGCCGGTTGCTTCACTGGCACCTATCCCGTGCCGATGGGCAGCGGTCTGGCTGACAAACTGGGCTTGGAGGCCGAGGCCGCCGCGCCATACTAGCACTAGCCATACTAGCCAGGCCCACCCGCCCGCCACGCGCGGAGCGCATATCTGGGGAGAAGATGACATGCCAAACCTACGGGAGATCCTCACGCGCCTGCTGGCCGTGCCTGGCGTGCAGGCGACGGTGCTCGTGGGCCGTGAGGGGCTGCCCATCGAGGCGGCCGGGCGTGGTGACCGGCGCTTCTTCGAGATGTTGGGCGCGCTCGGCGCCAGCGCGCTGGGCACGACCGAGGCCCTGGGCCATGAGTTGGGCCAGGGCACCACGGTGGGCACCGTGCTGGAATTCGAGCACGCGCTGGTGACGGTGGACCCAATGGGGATGTATGCCGCCGTCGTGACGCTTGCCCAGGATGCCGCCAGCCTGGCCCGCGTGCGCCACACCCTGCGCGCGAGCCAAGAAGAGTTGCTGCGCACGCTCGATCTGCGCTAACGGCCCTCGCTCATAGCCTGCGCTGACGCGCCACGCCGAGAAGAGGAATGCGATGACCCATACTCCAGATGCCGCCCAAGATGCCGCCCCATCGGCCTATGCCCATGCCGGCGTCAACCTGGAGGCCGCCGACCACGCCAAGCGCCTCATGCGCGATGCCGCTCGCGCGACGCATGGGCCGGAGGTGCTGGCGGGCCTGGGTGGCTTCGGTGGGCTGTATGCGCTTGGCGGACTGGCACTGCGTGATCCCATCCTCGTCTCCTCGATCGATGGCGTAGGCACCAAGCTCAAACTCGCCTTCGCGCTGGACCGCCACGAATCGGTGGGGGCTGATCTGGTGGCTCATTGCGTGAACGACATCCTGGTCTGCGGCGCGCGGCCCCTCTTCTTCCTCGATTACCTGGCGCTGGGGACGATGGATGCCGAGCGTGCCGCGGCGGTCGTGCGCGGCGTGGCCGCCGGCTGCCGGGCCGCGGGGTGCGCGCTGATCGGCGGCGAGACCGCCGCCATGCCCGGCTTCTACGCGCCTGGCGAGTACGACCTAGCCGGCTGCGTCGTCGGCGTCGTGGAACGCGAGCGGCTGGTGACGGGCGCCGCGATTCAGGAAGGCGATGCCGTGGTAGGGCTGCCATCCGCCGGCTTGCACACCAATGGCTACGCGCTGGCCCGGCGCATCTTTGCCGAGTGGGACCTGCGCGCGTCCGTCCCAGAGTTGGGCCGCTCGCTCGGCGATGAACTGCTCGCGCCGCATCGCTGCTATCTGGATGCCGTACGGCCGCTTCTAGACGCTGATCTCGTCACCGGCATGGCGCACATCACGGGCGGCGGACTGGTGGATAATCTGCCGCGGGTCCTACCCGATGGCCTCGCCGTGCGGCTGGATGCCCGTGCCTGGGTGATGCCGCCGATCTTCCGCCTGCTCCAACGCGAGGGCGCGGTCAGTTGGGCTGAGATGCGGCGTGTCTTCAACCTCGGCTTAGGC
>JADMIN010000757.1 GCA_015478575.1 Ktedonobacterales bacterium
GGATAGCGAGGCGGCACAGCAGTATCGCGCCGCGGTGGACGAGGCCTGCGCGTTCCTGGGTGGCGAGCGCGACGATCTAATCGAACGGCTGAAGCGTCAGATGCATGAGGCGGCGGCCCGGCAGGATTTTGAGCGCGCCGCGCGGCTGCGCGATGCGCTGCGCGACGCTGACCAGGTGTTGCTGGGGCAGCGGCTCATCACGGGCGCGGTGGAGGCGAACAATGTCTTGATCGTCTATCCCTCGACGGAGGATGGGCACGTCGAGATGTTTCTGGTGCGGCATGGACGTCTGGTGGAACAGCGACGTGTCGCGGAGGCGCCGGAGCGGCTGGCTGAGGCGGTGCGGGCGCTGGCGGCGGTCTCGGCTGGGCTTGGCCTGCCGCCGGGGCGGGTGGGCCGGGAGGAAGTGGATCAGATCAACATTATCGCGCGCTGGATCCACCGGCACAGCGAGGAGGATGAGCGCGCGTTCTTCCGTCTGCCCACGGTCCCTGAGCATGCTGACGAGGTCGAGACCTTCACGCGACGGGTGGTCGCGGGCGTGGGGGCATGGCACGCTGCCGGATTAGTGAGTGAGGCTGCGGAGATAGCCGCTGATGGGCAGGAGTGACCTGGTGGGCAAGACGCGCTGAGGCGGATGCGCGCCGCCCGCTTCGGGCGCTCATCCCTGGGCCAAGGAGCGAAGCGCCTGGAAGATGAGATCCTCTAGGCTGCCGCTGGCCTCTTCGGGCAAGGAGCGCACGGCGGCACCGGCCTCGGCGGGGGTGTAGCCCAGGTTGGTCAGCGCCTCCAGCACGTGTGCGCGCGCGCTGCCCGGCGCCACCATTCCCGCGGCGGTGGGGGCGCCGGCGATGCCCATCTTCTCAAAGCGCGGGCGCAGTTCCAGCACAAGGCGGCCAGCGAGCTTCTTGCCCACGCCTGGCGCGAGGGTAAGCCGGGTGATATCCTCAGCGACCACCGCCTCACGGAACGCCTGGGCAGATATGCTGGAGAGCAGGGCCAGGCCGATGCGCGGACCGACACCACCGACCGCGAGGAGTTGCTCGAAGAGGTCACGGTCCTCCGCGGTGAGGAAGCCATAGAGGCTCAGGGCGTCCTCGCGCACGAGGAAGTGGGTATGGAGGGAGACCTCGGCGCTGATGGGGAGTCCGGCGAGGACACTCAGGGGCGCGAAGACGCGCAGCGTGACGCCGCCAACGGCGATCAGTGCGCTATCAAGGGTCTTGCCCTCAAGGATGCCGCGAACCGCCGCGATCATAGGGCCTCCGCACTTTCTTATAGCCGTAAACTACTGAGATGACGATGGTGGATGGAAGGTGTGGAGATGGCAGATGGCGATGGCGGCGGCATCCGCCGCGTCATCGGGCGTGGGCACGGTGGCCAAGCGCAAAAGCACGCGTACCATCTCGCCGACCTGGGCTTTGGTTGCCAGGCCATAGCCATGTACGGCTTGCTTCACCCGCATCGGTTTGTATTCGAATACGGGCAGCGCCGCTTGTGCCGCCACCAGCAACGCGACGCCACGCGCCTGGCCAACGCTCACCGCCGTGGTGACGTTCTTCGCGAAGAACAATTCTTCGATGGCCATCTCACGTGG
>JADMIN010000055.1 GCA_015478575.1 Ktedonobacterales bacterium
GCTCGCGACGGCGGGCATTCCCGTGGAGCGCCACGATGTGCATGTGGGCGGCATACGCCTTCATTATCTCACCTGCGGCGAGGGTGAGCCATTGCTATTGCTCCACGGACGGGGCAACGCCAGCGCCATCTTTACGCCGCTCTTCGCGCCGCTCGCGCCCACTCGCCGCCTCATCGCGCTGGACCTGCCAGGGTGGGGCCTCTCCGAGAAGCCACCTTTTCAGGGGCGCACCGCGCACGACGCCCTCACCTTCTGGATGGACGGCGTGCTGGGGTTGCTGGATACGCTCGGCCTAGAGCGGGTGGACCTCCTAGGGCACTCGATGGGCGGCTTCGTCGCGCTCGGTCTGGGGCTGGAGCATGCTGAGCGTGTGGCGCGGCTGGTGCTGGTGAACGCTGGCGGGCTGGATCACACGCTCGGCTTGGATGAGCGCCTCATCTACTGGCTCAAGCCAGAGCGTCTCTTACACCGCTTTGGCCCACGCCTGCTCGCGCGCGCGCTGCGCTTCCAGGGGAGCCGGGCGCCGATCACGCGCGACGCCCTCTTCGCGTATCTCTTCGCGGTGATGTCACAGCCCGATGTCATACCAAGCGGCGCTCGCGCCTTCGACCGTTGGGTGAGCCTGACAGGTGTACACCTCACCTTCGAGCGTCGGCTGCGCGAGTTGACCATGCCTGTGCTGCTGATGTGGGGCGACCGCGACACCACGACACCGTACAGTAGTGCCTTGCTGGCAGCGCGCAGACTAGGGCCAGGGCACCTCGTAGCCTTCACTGGCGCCCGTCATTCCCCTTTTCTCGAGCGCCCAGAAGACTTCGCGCGGGTGCTCGAGACGTGGCTGGAAGGCGAGCGCGTCGCCTCGCGCATCTAGAGGGGGCATGGAAGCACAAGCCATCACTCCTGCCGCGTGAGGGTGAGCGTGATGAGGCCAAAGGCTGGGAAGGGATGGCTGTAGACCCGTATGCGCGCGTCGGTCGGGGAGATGGCCACCGGGTCGGGCGTGCGGTTCTGCCCCACGAAGGCGACCTCCACCAGTTGGGGGAAGCGTGCCAGTATGCGCTGTCCCATCTCATGGACGAGGTGCTGAATCGATTCGCTGACGAACTCGTGAAAGACGACCTGGCAGAGGTCACGCACCTGCTCAGTGGCAACATAGCGGGCAACGTCTGGCCCCAGCAGATCGGCGGCTGGATGGGCATAGCGCCAGGAGACATCCAGCGCGATAGAGAGCGGGCGATCGGCACGCTCTGGAAGCGTGGTGTGCTCATCCCGCACGAAGCGCGTGAACGAGCTGCCTGTCACTTTGAGCAACTGGAGACCGACGCGCGCGCAGCGGTGGCCAGTGAGGGTGACGCCACCATCATCCGCGCGGGCGTAGTCCAGCGCGGCGGTGGCATAGTCATCACGCGCGTGGCTGAAGAGCACATCGCTCGCGCCGAAGACTCCCGGACCACTCCCCGGCACCGGAACGGCGGCGAAGGGCAGCTCGCGTCCGGTGACGCGCAGGGCCTCCATATGCGCATAGCCGCTAAGGAGTTGGCGGGCCACGAGATCCAGAAAACCCTCCAGGGTGGCGCCGTCATACGCCAGCGCCTGCTGGAGTATCCAGTTCTTCATGCTATCGGTCGCCACCACCAGCGTATTATCGCCTGCTGTATAGGCGGGCAGGAAGCGCTGGCCAAAGACCTCGACATCCACCTCCATCGCGAAGAGTGTATTCTCTCTGCCCGTGAAGGCAGACTCCGGAATCGGCGCGATACCCGCTAGCGGACGCGCATAGACACGGTAGAAGGGCACCTGGAGCTTGCCATAGCTGATCGTGTAGGTGAGGTCTGTACCCATCGCGGTCCCCCTCTTCGGAAATGGCGAACGACCGGGTTGACGCCATTCGGATCGGCGTCTGCGCGCTCGTCGCTGGTGGGAGACGAGCGCGATCCAGAGTGGCGCTAGTACGCCGTGTCCGCGCGTAGCGTATCGCGCAGTCGCAGCCAGCAGATCGCCGCCACCTCGTCGAGCGCGGTCTGGATCTCTCGCTCGCGCGTCTGGCCCAGGCGCGCTTCGAAGCTAGCCATGATGCTCTCTTTCTGGTGCTCACGTGCGCAGATGATGAAAGGGAAGCCAAATCGCGCGCGATACGCGGCGTTTAGCCGTGTGAACAGCGCGATCTCTCCTGGTGAGAGATGGTCCAGACCGGCGGCGGCTTGCTCGGCACTGGAGGCCGGACCCAGCGTGCCAGCGAGCGCCGCGCGGCCCACCAGATCGGGATGCGCTCGTAGGAGCGCCACCTGTTCCTCCTCCGACGCTCTCGCCATCACCTCGCGGAGCACATGGTGCAGCCGCTCCAGGCTAGCGAAGGGGCGCGCATCCCACGCGCGCGTGACGATCCACGGCGGTCCCTCGAAGAGACCAGCCAACGCCTGCGCGAAGTGCTTCTGGTCGAGCGTGTTGAGGTGAGAGAGGGTGAGAATCTGTCTCGCCATCATGGCTCCTCTCCGCGGGCGAGCGCGCGGGCGAGCGCATTGTGCCGCGTGATGAGCGCGGGCAGGTCAATATCGAGCAGTTGGCCATTCCGCACGCGCACCCGACCATTGATGATGCTCAGATCCACCTGCTGGGGTTGGCAGAAGACGAGGGCGGCCAAGGGATCGTGGACGGCGCCGCCGGCCAGCCCCAAGGTATCCAGACGGTACCCTACCACGTCCGCCGCCATGCCTGGCGCGAGCGCGCCGATATCGTCGCGCCCCAAGACCGCCGCGCCGCCGCGCGTGGCGAGCCAGAGGGTTTCG
This sequence comes from Ktedonobacterales bacterium, assembly GCA_015478575.1. Taxonomy (GTDB): domain Bacteria; phylum Chloroflexota; class Ktedonobacteria; order Ktedonobacterales; family JADMIN01; genus JADMIN01. The sequence continues at coordinate 2,787 of JADMIN010000055.1, forward strand.
TGAGCCGTCAGCGCCGCGGGGTCGCCGCCGACGCGCTGGAGGAGCAGCGCCTGGCGTGCCTCCGCTAGCAGATGCGCGCTATCATTTGAGGCCGAGCCATCCACCCCCAGACCAAGGCGAGCGCCCGCTTGGCGCAGCGCGCGGATGGGCGCGATGCCGGAGGCCAGACGCATGTTGGATGTTGGACAATGGGCAACGCCAGTATGGCTACTCCCCAGGCGCGCGACCTCCGCCGGAGAGGGATGGACCATATGCGCATGCCAGACATCCTCACCCACCCAGCCGAGGTCTTCGGCGAGTTCCACCGGCGTGCGTCCAAAGGTGGCGGCGCAATAGGCCGCCTCCTCGCGTGTCTCGGCCAAGTGTGTGTGCGCATGAACCCCATAGGCACGGGCGAGCGCGATGCTCTGGCGCATCAGTTCTGGTGAGACAGAGAAGGGCGAACACGGCGCGAGCACGATGCGCAACATGCTATAGCGCGCGGCATCGTGGTAGCGCTCGATCACACGCTGGCAATCGCGCAGGATAGCCGCCTCATCCTCCACGACCGAATCCGGGGGCAGCCCCCCACGTGACGCGCCGACCGACATCGAACCGCGCGCGGCATGGAAGCGGAACCGCATCGCGTGGGCAGCCTCGATCTGGTCATCTAGACGTGCGCCGTGAGGCCAGAGGTAGGTATGATCGCTCGAAGTCGTGCAGCCAGAGAGGATCAGTTCGGCGATAGCGGTCTTGGTGCTGACGACGATGGCCTCAGGTGTGAGATTGGCCCAGATGGGATAGAGCACACGCAGCCAGGTGAAGAGGTCGGCGTTTTGTGCGGCGGGGAGATTGCGCGTGAGCGTCTGGGAGAAATGGTGGTGAGTATTCACCAGGCCAGGCAGCACGATCAGGCCGCGCGCATCAATGATGGCATCCGCCCGCTGTGGCAGCTCAGCCGTGGGGCCAAGCTGACGGATGACGTTGTCCTCGATGTAGAGGCCCGCATCGGTCCAGCGCGCATCGCCATCATCCATCGCGACGAGGTGCGTGGCATGCCTGACGAGCAATGAGGCCATCGGCAAGTCGCTCCTTCATAGAGTCTGTAGGGTCATCCTATGCTGTCAGACCCTCACGGCGCAAGGTCCGCTGGGCCGCGCGACGCCACCGCGATCCTTCGTCGTATGGTCGTGGTCAGTCTACTCCATGCGAGCTAACGCCCAGCCCGTGCCGCCGGCATCGCCGTCGCGCGGCAATGGCTATACTACCGCCGCGCGAAGGGCAGCACGTACACCAGCATAAACGTGAAAAAGACGGCGTTGGCCGCGATCGTGCCAATATGAAAAAGCTCATGATAGCCAAAGACTCGTGGCCAGAGGGCTGGCCTCTTCAGCGCGTAGGCGAGTGCGCCCGCGGTATAGAGTATCCCACCGAGCACCAGCGTGAGCAGCGCCCCCAGCCCCAGTTGACGGACAATCTCTGGACTAGCCGCCAGGGCAACCCAGCCCGTCGCGATGTAGAGACCCACCGAGAGCCAGCGGGGCAGACGCCGCGCTGGGGCGACCACTAGCACGCCGACCAGCGCCAGTCCCCATACCGCCGCCAGGATGCCAACGCGCCATCCGCCCGTCATCACATTGAAGGCGATGGGCGTGTAGGTACCCGCGATCAGGATGAAGATGTTCGCGTGATCGAGCCGCTGGAGCAGCGCCCGCCGAGGCGCATCCCAGGTGATGGTATGGTAGAGTGCGCTGACGCCGAAGAGTAGCAGACAGCTCGACCCATAAATGAGAAAGGTCAGTTGCTTGGGCCGGTCGGCACCACCAACCGCCAGAAGAACGGCGGTGCCAGCGACCATTGTCACCGCCGCGCCCGCGTGGAAGTATCCGCGTAACAGGGGCTTCGAGAGCGTGGCCTCGCTCTCCCCGCGATTCCAGGCTAAAACCTTGCTCACAACACTACCCCTCCTCGAAGTGTACCCGCCCTCATCGCTTGTGACAGCGAGGCAGGCGAAAAGCATTCCCTCGGTGCCCCCGAAGGGTCTGGCCTTTCCTTGTGAGCAAAGTCAGCTTCATCTTGTTTCGCGCGATTGGCCCACGAAAGCGTCCCGAGAGCGGGAGCGCCTCCCCCAAGCGGTATGCGGCTGGGGAACATCTCGGATGGGCGAGGCTGGCAGACGCCCGCCGCGCGGCGGGCGTCGTATGCCACCGGGTTAGATGGTGAAGGCTGTGCTTCCGTCTTGTCGTTGGGCAGCGGACCGTGATGATGCCCTCTGATGATGTCCTCTTGCCCGATACGCTTCTGGGTGGTAGGATGCGCTTGGGTCTGATAGCTAGGGTAGTGTCTCAGCCACAGGGGATGGCGGAGCGACACCCAGCGAACGTCTGCGCTTCCCAGTGACAAGAGGAGCGAGAGACCAAGGATTTCAGCCGGTTTTGAGGGGCAGTGGTGAAATGGCAGACACACCGGACTTAAAATCCGTTGCGGGGCAACCCGCGTGGGGGTTCGAGTCCCCCCTGCCCTACCAGGATAATCGTGCTTCCCGCTGCTCATGACCGGCGTGCGCTCGAAAGAGCGCGGCTCCTAGCGACATCTCACCGATGACCTCGCCAGAAGCCGCACGCACCCCAAAGAATGCCCACCACTCAGTTGATATGCCGCTCGAGTTGGGTGAAAAACTTATTCACCGCCGAATCCACCATCGGGCGTGTCAGTGGGTTATCCACCACCGCGACTGGCCCACTGAACTGGGCGGTGACATGATAGGTGAGCAGCGTGCCCGTGCTGTCAGCGGCTAGGTCCATCAGGGCGCTGCCATCAATCGTGTTGTGGTCATCTTTGCGTGCGAAGGTGAGTCGCAAGTGGCTGGGGGCCGTCTGTTCGGCCACCTGCGCTAGCAGCGTGCCCGTGCCCTTGAGTGGGCCGATGCCCACGTTCAGACGGATCTTCACAGAGTCAGTGCCCTGCCAGGTCACCGACTCCGCGCCAGGGATGCTCGCCTGTAGCGCGGCGTCATTGTGCAAAGCGTCCCAGACCGCCTGGGGATTTGCTGTGAACCGATGTGTACCCTTGAGATCCATATTCGCTCCCTCCTCATTCCGCGGGATGTGTGTCTGCCAGCGCCAGCCTGGGTGTGCGGCTTCCAAGCCTGCTGGGCGGCAGCTACGTAGTGAAGTGCCTACCTGGCACTCAATGCGATCAGTATAGGGGAAGACACCACTGAACACAAGTCTTGGATTCGCGGTATCCGCGATATGCCCACAGCTTCGCGCGTCGCGGTGCGGCGGGAGGTGTCACCGACTAGTGATCAGGTTGGCGGTGCCCGAAGGGGCCTCAAAATGATGGTGACAAAGATGCTGGCGGCCCGGCGCCTAACCGAACTGCGAGCGCACGGATTGCAGCTCCGCCAAGCGCGCGCGGGCCATCACATTGTTGGGGTCCACCTTGGCCAGATTGCGATAGACGCGCGCGGCCTGCTCATACTCACCAACAGAGTAGTACGTTTGACCAAGGAGGTCGTAGGCTTCATAATGGTTACGATCCATAGCGATCAATTGCTGGAGCGCCGCCACCGCTTCTTTTGTCTGCCGACTGGCAAAGTAGTAGCGCGCGATTACCGTCTGCTGCTCTGTCGCCTCGCGGATGCTCTGCGGTGTGTTCATCTCTAGGCAATATTGCACGAGTTGCTGGCGCAACGCCATATCATCCGTCGCGTACTGAATGGCCTGCCGCAACAGATTGAGCGCATCTTCCTGATTGTTCGTCCCCCAGCTCACTTCCGCGACCCGCTGGTAGACCATCGCCACGTCACGTAGCTGCCCGCGTCGCATGTAGATATCCGCGAGCTGACGGAGCTCGAGAATACCCTCATCCAACAGTCCGCGCTGGATCTGAATATCCGCCAATTCGCTATGGACGGCCGGGTCGTCGGGGGCCAGGCGCGCCATCTCGCGCAGCACCGTGACAGCATTTTCCACCTGCCGGTTGCCGCGATAGCGGCGCACGAGTTGGGCATACTCTTGCAGCACTGCCTGGGTATCGCCCTGGCGCGCTGAGACCTCCGCTAGGACGCGGTAGACTTCGTCATTGTGTGGATGATCTTTGACGGCTTGGAGCGTCGCTTGCATTTGGGCCACTTGGCCTGAGAGCTGGTACGCGCGGGCCAAGAGCAGCGAGACCTCCATCTCTGGCGCCAGGTGCTCCTCGCCTTCGCCGCGGGGGCGCGCGTCCCAGGTTGCCGGATCGGGTGGCGAGCGCCGCGCTAGCCCGGAGGCTTCCTCCAGTTCGCGCACCGCGTGCCCAGCACTGACCGCATCGCCTGTGGCGAGCAGCGCCTGGCCCGTCGCATAGCGGGCCATGACCTCCAGCCCTGGCGTGGACGCGATCTGCTGGAAGCACGTTAATGCCTCTTGTGTGTGCGCGGTTGCGAGGTGAATCTGGCCCAAGGCGTAGCGCAGGTCACCGTTCGTCGGTGTCTGCTCCGCCGCTTGCACGTAGGCTTGCACGACGTCACTATAACTGGCGAAGCGCTCATTACGTAGCGCCCGCAGCAGCCGGTTGAGCACCTCCAGCGAGGCCACGCGGCTCGATCCCACACCTGGCGCGCTCATCCCCGGCATCGTGCCGATGCCAGTGGCCAGCGCCATCTGCCAGTGCGCCAGTGCCTGCACATTCGTCGGGTCCACCTGCAAGACGCGCTGATACTCCCCCACCGCTTGTGCCGCCCGGCCCGCGCGCAGGAGCGCCGTCGCGTAACCAAGGCGAATATGCGTGTTGTTGGGATGTGCCAGCAGCGCCTGCTCGTACTCTTGAATGGCGCGGTCAGCATACCCCAGGCGCAGGTAGGAGTCAGCGGCGGCAATGCGCTCGGTCAGCACCTCATCGGTGCGGCCTTGGCGGCTGAGCAACTCGATCAGTTTGACGCGGTAGGTCAGGTTATTCGGCTCAAGCTGGAGGATGCGGTGGTAGGTGGCAATGGCGTCGTCTACCCGGCCATTGACCAAGTACGTATCCACCAGCACGGCATACTTGGCGACGGCCTGCTCGATTTTGCCCTGGCGCACATAAATCTCGCCGAGCAATAAATGCACGTCGAGGTACTGCGGCGCGATCTCCATCACGCGCAGGCATTCCTCGATGGCCGCTGTCAGCAGGCCATGGGCGACATAGTTCTCGATCTCGCGCACCGCTTGGGCCACCTGTGCCCGTTGCGGCTCTGGCAAACTCGCCAGTTTGGAGCGCATGCCCTGGACACCGTTGAGGTGGTTGATGAGCTGGGCAAGCTGGTCGCCTGTGCCCGGTACGGGTGGCATCGCTCCCTGGCCAGGGAAACCGCTCGCCCCGCCGACCAACGCGCCCATCCCACCGCCAAGCGCGGGTGCTGGCATCTGCCCCGACATCGCGGCCATCTGTCCCGACATACCGTGGAGCTGGCCAGTAATCCGCAGTGGCTGCGAGCCGAGCATGGGATCCACATCGCCTCGCGAGCGGGCGCCATGACGCTGGGGCATGTTCGTGCCGCCGGGCCGTGCCGGGCTGGCGGTCTTGCGCCGCCGCGGCGGCGCCGTGCCCAGCGTCTCGTGCATCATGCGCTCAACATCCGCGGCTTGGTCTTGCCAGCCTTGGCTGCGGAGAAAGCCCAGCAGCGCGGAGTAGATCGTCTCCGCGCCTTCCAGATCGTTCATATCGCGGTGAGCCTCGGCGGCTTCCTGGCAGAGTTGAAGCAGTTGGCTTGATTCATCGGAGGCGAGCGCATCGAGGTTCACCCGATCAACCGCCTCATCGAAGAAGCGTGCGGCCTCTTCGACGTTGCCTTGGGCACGAGCGCATTGGCCGAGCGCGTAGTAGCATGAAAGGGCATATTCGGGGTCATCCAGCAGCAGGTCAAATTGCCCCGCGGCTTCGTCCCAGCGGTCCGCCTCCTGATAGAGCCACCCGAGGAAGTAATGCACATCGGGCCGGTTGATACCCTCGTCGAGCAACTCTTCACAGATCTGAATGGCGCTCTCGAGGTCGCCCTCCTGTTGGAGTTGCTGTGCCTCGCGCAACGCTGACGTGATCTGGGAGTCGCCCAAGCGCGAGCGGCCGCCACCACGCCCTGAGCGTGCCCCCCGCCCATCGCGGCCATCGCCCCGCTCCGCGGACGAGCCCCTTCTGCCCATGCTCATGCTCCCCCATCTTTATGATCGCAGGTGGCGCCAGCCCGCGCAATCGCGGCGGCAATCGGGCTGACGAACGCACGCGACAGGGACACTATGGCGACCCCCTCTGGTAGGATACGGCATGGGGCCACAATGCCCAAGGGACCAGGATTTATGGGCGATGCGGCTCCCGCGGCGAGCGGCCCCACACACGGCCTCTTCGTGCTCCCCACCGGTTCGGCGCTAGTATAGCACAGCTTGGGGCGCGGAGACGCACGGGCTGGGACGAAGAGAGGACGTGACGCCAAGCTGGCGCTAGCCAAGCTGGTGCTAGCCAAGCTGGCGCTAGCCAGGCTATCCCCGGTAGTTAATGAATTGCAGCGGCACGGAGAACTCTTTCACCTTCAAGAAGGCGATCACCGCTTGCAGGTCATCGCGGCTCTTGGCCACCACACGCACGGCGTCTCCTTGAATCTGCGAGCGCACCTTGGGAAAGTTATCGCGGATCAGCTTCGAGATCTCGCGGGCGAGATCCTGTGAGATGCCCTCTTG
>JADMIN010000758.1 GCA_015478575.1 Ktedonobacterales bacterium
ACCCAGGCCACCCCCCCAGCCGAGGATAACTGCGCATTTTTGCAGAACAGCATCTATCGGCCCTCGGTCGGGCGCGCGCTCATCGTCGGCACCAACCGCGATCCGTACTATGTGAACTGGAGCATCTACGGCCCCACGGGCACGCTGCTGCTCTCCTCAGACCTCGGCCAGCTCAAGACCGGCGGCGTGCCGGTGCCGAGCGAGGATCTCACGCCCGTCCAGACGGGCAAGCAACAGATCTCCGCCGTTCACTATGACACCGCCACCAAGCGGGCCTGGGTGCGCGTCTACACCCCCATCACGGCCCAGCTCGGCCAACCCGGACCCGTGCTCGGCTTCCTCGCCGCCACGCTGCGCCTCGACCGCATCTGGGGCATCGTTGGCAGCGACCAGGGGGCCAATGGCAATGGCAGCTACGCTTTCATCGCCGACGAGAGCGGCATCCGCATCGCCGATCCCAACGCCAGCGAGTTGTTCACCGCGGTGCTGCCCCTCAGCGCCAGCACGCAGCGCCTGATCGCCAGTGAGCAGCGCTTCGGCCCCAACGTCACGCCCAGCGCGGTAGATCTGCCAGAGGTCGCGCAATCATTGGGGACACGCGCCGCCACGGACCAAGATACCTTCCAGGGCATCGCCGTGCCAGGCAGCGGCGCGCGCTACGAGTTCGTGCGCCTGCGCATGACCAGTGACGCCTTCGCCGGCCAGAAGCTCAACCCGATGCTGAAGCTGGCCGGTCTGCCGTGGTCATACTTTGTGCTCAGCCCCGTCTCGACTATCACCGCCGTGACCAATGAGCAGGTGAAGACCTCCCTCATCAGCGCTGGCGTGATCGCCATCCTCGCCATCCTCATCGGTCTGCTCTTCGGGCGCGGCACCACACGCCCCGTGCGCAGCTCCGTCATGGAGCTGGAGGGCGCCGCCGCCGCGCTGAAGGCGCTCGCCTCGCGCCAGGAAAACTCCGCCGGTGAGCAGCACTGGGTGGTGGACGCCTGTAAGACGGGCCTGGAGAGTGTGCGCTACCTCTCCGACGCGATGAACCAGGCGGCTCGTCGCATCATTGACGCGAGCAACTGGTTCAGCGAATACTGGGACCGGCTGACGGAGGACCAAGCGCGCCGAACCGTGGCGCACCTGCAAGAGTTGGCGCACTACATTGACGAGGCGGCGCGCCGACAGCAAGCCAGCAGCGATCGCCTCGACAAGGCCATCACGGTGACGATGCAGGTCTCCGACCAGCTCGTGGCTGGTGCCACCGCCGCCACCGATAGCGCGGAGCAACTGGAGCAGGTCGTCAGCGACCTCCAGCATGTCGTTGGTGGCAAGCGCCGCGTCTCCGTGTCAGACATGGAGGCCGGCGAGCGGCTCGATCACCTGGGCCAGCCAGAGCTACCCCCCGCGGCGATGCCCCGACAACTCCCCGACCCCGGTGCGCGTCAGCCAGTGGGCGTACGCGCGCAACAACGCGGCGCGCCCAGCGCATGGCCGGGCAGTGCCGATCCGAGCCTGAGCCAGGGTGGCTGGGCCGACTATCCCGCCCCGCCCCCCGGCCAGTACAATGGCAACGGCTACAACGGCAACGGCTACGGCTACAATG
>JADMIN010000056.1 GCA_015478575.1 Ktedonobacterales bacterium
GCATCGGCACTGTACTCGGGACGTTTCCGTTTGCCGTTGGCTTTGGTACGCGGCGGAGGGAGTCCCTACTGGGCACACTGGCAGTGGCCGCCGCGGTCAGCGCCGCCTGGGCGATCTTGCTAGGGCTGCTGTCGCTCATCGAGGCCAACGTGATCAAGAATTGGGGCCTGGGCTTCCACTTCTTCCACCTCCCCTTTTTCAGTGATGGCTCGCCCCTACGGCAGTTTTGCTGGTCACACGATGCGTACTGCGCACAATCAGACCCAAACTATTTGAATGGCGGCGCGCCCCTACGGCAGTTTTGGGTCTACTTCGTCCTCCTGCTGTTCATGTGTCTGCTGGGAGTGATGCTCGGCAGCATCTATCAGCGCTTTGGCCGCATAGGGATCTACATCTTCTGTGGCGTCGTATTTCTGCTCCTCAGCGTCTTTTGGGTGGCGAGCGCCGATTGGAATTGGTGGGGCGCCATCGGCCGCTGGCTCGCCCAGCAGACCGCCGCCGGGTTGGCTTGGTGGCTGGTGCCGCTGATGGCGTTGTTTGCCCTTGTGTCCTATGCGCTGCTGCGCAAAGCGACGGTGTGACGGGCAACCAAGAGCGTCCATTCCCGCGTCGAGCCGTCGCTTGATGGTGGTTTCGCGAATCTGCCAGAGCCAGAGGACACTGGCCAGCGAGACGCGGCTGGCGCCGAGGTAGTAGTGGCCCGCGCGCCGCCGCACATATTCACTGACCGCCTGGCCTTCGCTCAGGTCGGGAGCCTCCTCTACCCGAAGCACCGCGCACGGTCGAGTTGGGAACAGGTGCGCGCCGCTTTCCGTCGCTCGTCCGCGCGGCGTATGATGGAGACCAGGGGCGACGCTATTCCGTTCACCAGTGGAGGAGAGACGCATGTTCGCGGAGATCGCGAGCGCGCTGGCACATGGCGAGGCGCTGGCGCTGTTGACGGTTGTGCGGGTGCATGGGTCCGCGCCGTGCGTCGCGGGCACACGGGTGCTGGTGCGTGGCGATGGCCGTGCCACAGGCACGCTGGGCGGCGCCACGACGGATGCCCGCGCGCGCGCGGATGCCCTGGCCGCGCTGGCCTCTGGCCAGTCAGCGCTGCTCACCTACCACCTCGATGGCGAGATGGGCGAGAGCGTCGGGAGCTGTGGCGCGACGCTCGAGATCTTCGTGGAGCCGCTGCGCCCGGAGCCGCGGCTGTTGGTGGCGGGGTCGGGCTACGTCGCGCAGGCGCTGGCGCGGCTGACGGCGCCGCTGGGCTGGCGTGTCACGCTGCTGGATGACCGCTCGGAGTTCCTGCGGGCGGCAGCACTGCCAGAGGGGGTGGAGGTCGCCGTGGGGGAAATGGCCGAGCTGCTGGTCGAGCGCGCACCTGATACGCTCACCGCGACGGTGATCGTCACCCGTGGCCACCGCGCGGATCGCGACGTGCTACGGGCGGCGCTGAGCACGGGGGCGGGCTACATTGGCATGATCGGCAGCCTCAGCAAGGTGCGCGCCATCTTCCGCGCGCTGCTGAAGGAAGGCGCCACACCAGAGAGCCTGGCCCGCGTCCACGCGCCCATCGGACTCGACCTCCACGCGCAGACGCCCGACGAGATCGCGCTCAGCATCGCCGCGGAGCTGCTGCTCTGGCGGCGCGGTGGCACCGGTGCGCCGCTCAAGGAGACGGCGGGCATCCTGCCCCAGTTGCGAGAAGACGCCGCCGCCGCGTCCCAGACACCACCACCCCTGCCCCCAGAGGGATGACGCGGCGATAGGCGAGGATGGCCCCCGCACGCATCCCCCCAGCACGCATCCCCCAGCGCGTCAGTGTCGCTCGGCGTGGGCGGCCCGCGGCGTCTCGAGCTTGCCGTGCCGCTCGCGTCGCCCGAACCAGAGCATCAGCAGCACGGTGCTCAGGCCATAGCACGCCGTCGCCAACAGGAAGACCGCGTTGAACCCCGCCGCATGGATGATCTGGCCGCCGACCGCCACCCCCAGCGCCGCCGCGATCTGCCACGAGACGTTGAATGCCTCGCTGGCCACCACCCGCCGCCGTTCGGGCACCGCCTCCATCAGGAAGGCCTGGAGCGGCGGACCCGCCATGTTGATGAGCGAGCCGCGGATGAGATACGAGAGCGCGATCAGCGCCAGGCCGGGCGCCAGGCCCAGGCCAAGCAGGAAGGGCAGCGAGGCCGCCTGCGCCAGCACCGATCCCCGCACCTCACCGAAGCGCCGCGCCAGCGCCGCCGCGAGCAGCGCCGTCAGCGCCTGGAGGATGGTCAGCAGCGCGAAGAGGGCGCCGAAGAAGGCCGTGGTGGTATGGAGCTGGCGCACGAAGTAGAGGCTGAGGTAGGGCACAAAGAGACCCGCCCCAAAGCCCAGCAGCGCCTGCGTCACCGAAAAGCGCCCGATCACGCCACCGGCCAGCGCGCGCCCCGCCGCCAGCCAGCCCCGCGCCCGCGCGAGCCACGCCAGCGCCAGCGCTGGCTCCGCGCCCACCCCCACACTCCCCCCCGCGTGCCGCCCCTCCGCCAGGGGCTGGGCGACGCGGTCACGGCGGTCATCGCGCATGCGATAGATGGGCACAATCGAGGGAATGGCCAGCGCGCCCGTCACCAGTAGCGCTAGCTCGTAGGAGCGCGCCGTCTGGCCGGACACCAACAGGGGATCGAGCAGGCGCAGCGGGCCAGATTGCGTGACGGCGGGCAGCCGGAACCAGATGGGCAGAACACCCCCCAGCAGGCTCCCCAGCACGGCGGCGATCAGGCCGAGGGCGCTGCCCAGCCCAAAGACCGCCGTGCGCCCCTCGGTGGGGCTATACGCCGTCAGCAGGGGCGTGTTGACGATCAGCACAATGGCGAAGGAGGCCCCCGCCGCCACGCTGGTCCCCAGGATCACGGGCGCCACCGGAACGGCCAGTTGGAGGAAGAGGGCCAAGCCGCCGACCCAATCCGACCACAGCAGCATGTTGCGCCAACCGAGGCGCGCCACCAGCGGGCTGGCGGGCACGATGGCCAGCCCCGCGCCGACCACGCCAGCGAAGAGCACCAGCCCGATGAAGTTCTCGCCATAGCCCAGCGACGCCAGGTAGAGCGTATAGAGGACGCCGATCGCGCCCGCGCTGAGCGCCTGTATCGTATTGGAGATCAGGTAGAGCTTGGCGCTGCGGCCGAGCGTGTGGTAGCTCTGGATGTAGGTGGTGAGCATGCGGCGATGGTGCTCCGCTCCGGTGGCGTGACGCTGCGTGAGGCGCTCCCCTCGCGGGAGGCTATCCGCTCGGCCGTTCCCCGCACTCGCCAGCGCGGGGGCCGCGCGCGCCGGTGAAGGAGCGCGGCCCCTCCGCCAAGCGTATCAGCCGAGCGCGGTGGTTGGGTTAGCGCTCACCGGTGAGGGGAGCGAGGTCCGCCGCGCTGATGTCGCGCGTGCTGCGGTCTGGGTCCGCTGGCAGGTCTTGTGGGGCATAGCCACCCAGGGGCGAGTTGCCCGTCACGCGGCGCGTGCCCCGCTGCGCCGAGCCGAGCGGCACGACAGGCGTCGCGCTGCCCTTGCGGGGCCGCCCCAGCAGCAGCACGCGCGCCATCGTCTCGATGGCCTGCTTGCGTCCGTGGAACTCCGCGACGCCGTGGATGATGCGGTCGCTGCCTTGCGTGGCTTTCTCCATCGCCTCGCGCGCCTGCCCACCGTATTGCTCTAGCAGGGGGACGACGTGCTCTCGCAGCCACCACACCGCGACCGCCAGCGCGACGGCGAAGACCAGCATCACGAAGAGCGCGATGCTGAGTTCGAGGAGCAAGAGGGTGCCGGCGATCTGGCCGACGGTCCGCAGCCAGGCGGGATCGGCGTTAGCGAGCACCATTGAGGTCTCCCTTCGCGGCCAGTTCGTGCTCGATCTCCTGCCGTCGCCGCTGGCGCTTCTCGGAGCGTTTGCGGGCGTGGCCACGGCCCAGGACGAGCGAGGCCACCTCGGTCGCGCCGATGACGAAGCTGGCCGTGCGGATCGCTGGCTTCACGCCAAAGTTGGTCGCGGTCGTCGCGGTGGCCTGGACGGCACTGGAGGTGGCCTTGAGCGATTCGAGCACGGGGGTCAGTTCGGCCTTGAGCTCGCGCAAGGTGCGGATGAAGAAGAAGACGGCGAGGATCAGGGCCAGCAGCATGACCATGCTCGCCAGCGCCGTGAACGAGAGCACGACATCTACGACAATCGGCCACCACCCCTCGATGGAGAACCATATGAGGCAGCCGATGGCCACGAGAAGAAGGCCGGCCGCACCGGCGGCGGCGTAGATTTGCCAGCGTTTCATCTGGGTGGGGTCCTTTCCAGCGCGGCGCCATGCTCTGCCGCCGCCAAACAGGGGAAGCAGGATGCGTGCCATCTCGTTCTATTATACGTCTACGGCTCTACGTATAAGGCGGACCAGTTCGCGGCTAGGTTACGCCCCTAGGGCCACGGATGTGCGTGACACCGCGCGCTCCCCCACCCAGAGGAGGCCACAACCCATGTTTGATACGCGCGACGAGGACGCGAGCATTGGCATCTGGACGGGCGCCGCCGCCAGCTACGACGCCTGGCGCCCGCATCCCCCACGCGCCCTGCTGGATCTGCTGGCGCGGCTGGCGGGTGTGGCGCGGCCCCGGCTGGTGGTGGATCTCGGCAGTGGCACGGGCCTCTCCACCGTGCTCTGGGCTGAGCGTGCCGAGGAGGTGGTGGGCATCGAGCCGAACGACGATATGCGCGCCACCGCCATCGCTCGCGCCGCCGCCCTGCCTGGCGCGGGCCACGTGCGCTTCCAGCCGGGGCGGTCGCGCGCGACCGGCCTCCCCGCGGGCAGCGCCGATATCCTCACTATCTCCCAGGCGCTGCACTGGATGGAGCCGGAGCCGACCTTCGCCGAGGTCGCGCGCGTGTTGCGCCCTGGGGGCCTCTTCGCCGCCTATGACTACGAATGGCCGCCGATGATCTCCTGGCAGGCGGATGATCTCTTTCACGGCTTCCAGCGGCACCTCTTCGCCCTCGCCGACGCGCGCGACATCGCCGCCGCCCGCCTCATGTCGCCAGCGTGGGCCAAGAGCGAACACCTCGCGCGTATGCGGGCCAGCGGCCACTTTCGCCACACGCGCGAGGTGCTGGCCCATGCCATCGAGGAAGGCGACGCCGAGCGCTTTGTCGGCCTCACCCTCAGCAGCGGGGCGGATGCCTTCTTCGCGCGCGGGCTGCTCACCGCCGCGGAGGCCGGTGTGGAGGCGTTCCGCGCCGCCGTTCGCGCCGCCCTGGGCGACGCGCCCGCTCCCTGGCACTTCAGCTACCATGTCCGCCTAGCGCGGAAGTGAAGTGAAAGGCGCGGGTGGTAGGCTCCTCTCTCCCTGTCGCGCCGCCGTGGGGCCAGGCGCCCGCCCTTGGCCGACAGCACCATCACCGTTCGAGTGTCGCCCGGTCCCAGCCAGCCAACGTCGCTCCGGCTTCATAGGTGCTCTGCGCGAAGTCGAGGAGCACGGCATCTGGGTCAGCCGCGGTCCGCACGGCCTCGTAGGGCAGCAGGAACTCACCGAGATCGCCGTGGTAGAAGGCCACCTCCGGACGGATCACCGCCTCGGCGAGCCTTGGCGGCGCGGGAAGGGTATAGGCATAATAGGTCGGCTCGCGCACCGCTCCCTCTGGCGTGCCGGGCCAGAAGCCAAGGCTGCTCTCCTCGTGCGAGGCCGCCTCGCGCGTGATGCGATCGGCGTCGGGCCGCTCAGGCGCGGGTCGCCCAGAGAAACGGGTGACCGCCAGATCGAAGCTGCCCCAGAAGAAATGCACCGGGCTGACCTTCCCGACGAAGCGCGCGCGGAACCGCTGGAACACCCGCTCCGACTGCGCCAGCACGCGGTGGAACCGTTCGACCGCCGCGGCATCGTAGGCCGCGTGGACATCATCCTCATCGCAGCGGATGGGATTGGCGACCTCTTGTGGCAGCGGATTGAGCGTGACCTCGATACCCAGCGTGCGCAGAATAGCGAGGAACTCGCGATAGAAATGGGCCACGGAGCGCGGATAGAGGGCCATAGCGCGGACCGCCCCCTCGCTCGTCTGGATCCAGAGGGTGTGCGCGCGGAAATCGAACGTGACCTCGAAGGTACGCTGGCCGTAGGGCATCGGCGAGGTCGTCAAGCCGCGCGGCGTGAGGTAGAGCGCCACCGACCACCAGTGGTTGACCGGCGGACTCAAGGCAAGCCGAACCTTGCCCACGATCTGCGTCCACATATGCAATGTCTGGTAGGTCTCCTGCCACTCGCCGAGCGGCAGCGGTGGCCATGCTTCCAGGGCGTCGCGTCCAACGGGCGCGATGGTGTTGGTGGCGCTCATGTGATGCTGTCCTCTCGTTTGGTGGAGCATTCGGGTGGGCCAGGCGCGGGGTGAGACGATGGCGGGTGGTGCCCTCGCGCGCGCTACACCGCCATGTCGTCGAGGTAACACCAGCGCCAGTCTTCGCCCGGCTCGAAGGATTGGATGATCGGATGCTGGGTCGCGTGGAAGTGTTTGGTCGCGTGGTGGTTCTTGGAGCTGTCACAGCAGCCCACATGGCCACAACTGAGGCAGAGGCGCAGATGCACCCACGTGTCGCCCATCGCCAGGCACTCCGCGCAGCCGTTGCCACTCGGTGTCACCTCGTGGATCGCCGCCAGATGCGTACATCGCGCTGCCATATCGTCCCTCCTTAGGCTGTGCCTGCCCCGGTCCCGACACCGCGGCATCGCATGGCTCGTCCTTCCATGACAGAGAGAGTATCGCACACAAGAGAGTATCGCACACAAGAGAGTATCGCACACAAGAGAGTATCGCACAGCGCGGTGGACGGCGGCGATGGGACGACAGCAACAGGGATGGTGCGCCTGATTTTCTTGTGCGCCTGGCCGACGGCCCATGCTTGGCGCACCCTCTTCCTGATCAATGACCCATCGCTCAATCGCGCGGATGTGTCCTGGTGGGCCAACCAGGGACGCCTGCTCTTCAGCGATCTCGTGCGCTATGCGGAGAACCTGCCAGAGCTGGGCAACTAGACGCGCTGGCGGTGGCGGGGCGCGAGGGCGTGGCGCGCGTGTGGGGGGATGGGGTACAACAGAAGAGACGCGCGGCTTTTACTCGCGGCTTTCACACGCCGCGCGAGTCGCTTTTCTGGAGGTATCGCATGAGTACGCCACAGAGCACGCCACAGCAGCCCGCATCCGCCACGACCATTGCCCCCGCGACGCGCGTGGGCCTCGTTGCCCTAACTGTCGCCGACCTCGATCGCGCGGTCACGTTCTATACTGATGCGCTGGGCTTTGGCGCCCTGGCACGGGATGAGGCGACGGCGACCCTGGGGGTCGCTGGAACGCCGCTGCTCCTGCTCAGCGCGCGGCCAGGGGCGCAGCCGGCGCGGGCGTTGGCCACCGGCCTCTACCACTTCGCCATCCTCGTGCCGAGCCGGGTGGACCTGGCCCGCACACTCCGCCATTGGCTGGAGTTGGGCTATCCGATGCCTGGCCAGGCGGACCACCTGGTCAGCGAAGCCCTGTATCTCTCCGATCCAGACGGGAACGGCATCGAGATCTATCAGGATCGCCCGCGCGAGACGTGGGCGTGGGGCCAGGGGCAGGTGCGCATGGCGGCGGATCCGCTCGATGTGCCGGGCCTGCTGGCGGAGGCCGACCAGCGCGAGGTGCCCTGGACGGGCTTGCCCACGGGCACGCGCATCGGCCACATCCACCTCCAGGTGAGCGATCTGGCGCAGGCGGAGGCGTTCTATCATGGCGTCCTCGGCTTCGCCATCACGGCGCGCATGCCGGGGGCGCTCTTCCTCTCCGCTGGCGGCTACCATCACCACCTGGGACTCAATACGTGGCGGAGCCGGGGCGCGGGTCCGGCGCCCGCGGGCACGGCGGGCTTGCGCTTCTTTACGCTCGAACTGCCCGACGAGGGGGCGCGCGCGGCTGTTCTCGCGCGGCTCGCCGCCGCCGGCTTCGCCACCACGGCGGCGGGGGAGGCCAGCGCCATCCGCGACTCCGACGGGATCACACTCCTATCGCACGTTGGCCCGGTACCCGATGCCCAGCGGGCGGCGGCGCTGTGGGGCGCGGCAGCCGGATAACGCGGGTGGCCACCGCCCCAGCCCGCGCCCCAGCTACAGGATGTAACGCGGCACCTCGCGCGTGACGCCATGCGGCGTCAGGTCGCCGCCCCAGCCACAGGATGTAACAGCGTTGCGGCAGGGGAAGCGCGGAGGGAACCGTGCGGGTCGGCACAGCCATACGAGAGGTCCCCACCCCAACTCGGCGTTCGCCCTCCGCCACCTCCCCCTTCCCTCGCAGGGAAGGGGGCCGGGGGGTTAGGTCGGCCGGGGGTTAGGGCCGGGTGATGACGAAGCCACCGCCGCCCTGCTCGGCCAGCGCGCCGCCGCCATTGGCATAGACCTCGTCATAGATGGGGGCATCCGGACCGGCCACGGTATAGGCAAAGGCGCCCGCCATCGCCAGAATGAAGCCGAAGATCACCAGATCCGGCCAGGCACCCGGCAAGACGTAGGCAATGTACGCCTCCGCGATGCCGATGAGCGCGCTTGCCACGATCACCGCTGGCCACGCCGAGGCCATGCCGTGCGCCCGCACCGCGCCATAGAGGCTGATGAGCACGCCACCCAGGCCGACGCAGAGGCCCGCCACGGCGACCGCGCTGCCACCTTCTAGGGCGTCCACGCCCCCGGAGAGGACATCATTATGCGTGCCCATGATGGCGCTGGCGATGAAGAGCACCGTCGCGACGATCAGCGCGGTGAACGCAAAGCGGCGCAGCATCCCCATCGGCGCGTGCTGGCGGCGTATCAACAAGACCATTTGCAAGAGCGCTAGCCCCCCCATCAGCAGCGCCACCCAGAAGGCGTCATGCAGCACGCCCGCGCCGCCCTGGTAGAAGAAGGCCAGGCCTGACTCCAACTCGAAGAACTTCGGCAGGGAGAAGAAGGCGTAGCCGAAGAGGAAGATGATGAGGAGCGTGCCGAGCACCAGCCACTGCCCCAGGCAGCCGAGCTGCTGTGGGACCGTGGGGGCGAACTCGCGCTGCGTCGCCCAGGTGAAGATGAACGCCATCACGAGGATGCCGGTCGCCAGCACCAGCCCCAGCGGCAGTTGGACGGGGTCGTCGGTGTGGATGATGGTGGCCGCCAGCCCCAGGTAGATGATGGCGATGGTGGCGCCGAGAATGACCGTGTTGCGGCGCGTGCTCCAGAAATAGAGGCCGGCTATCAGGACAGCGAAGAGATTGGTGAAGACGATGGCGCAGATGATATAGCCGGTGAACTGGGTGAAGGTGCAACTGCCGGGCACATTCGTCTTCTGCGCGCACTGCACCCAGAACTGATTGGTATCCAGGCTGTGGATGATGTTGATGAGCGGATAGATGACCGCCCAGAGCACCAGCAGGGGCACGGCCACAC
>JADMIN010000759.1 GCA_015478575.1 Ktedonobacterales bacterium
ATATATGAGCAGCGCCCAGAGATTCATATCCATCGGGAAGTTCTCCTTGTGAAAGGACCCGGCCCGGGCTCCCCCGCACACCGCGCCCAGTTCGTTCGAAATGCTCCCGGTCGGCGCGTCCCGCCGGACGCGTGCCCCCTATCCCTTGGGTTGGCCGGGTGGATGGTGCGGCTGCTGCTGCAGCCAGTAGAGGACCGCGCAGGCCGCCAGGACCAGCAGCCCGGGTGGGCTGAAGAGCTGACCCAGGGCGGATCCGAGCAGTCCCAGCAGGAAGCCGTACACTTGCCCGAGCATGTAGAGCAGGAACAAGAGGACGAGCAGGCGGATCACCAGCAGGCATGCGGCCAGGGTGATCAGCACCGGTGCGAGGCAGATGGCGACGAGCGCCCGCCAGAGCGGAGGCCTGAACTTCCGTCCCTGTGGCGCGAAGGTGGTTCTGTGGTCTTGCAATGCGCAGGAGACTCCTTTCTCAACAGCGAAAGTGGCACGCTCGCTCAGTTGGCGCTAGAGGGCGGCCGCTTCCCCATTCCTTTGTGTCGTATCCATGCAGGAGCTGCGGGCGGGTTCCGCGCGAGTCCCTGCATCGTTGGGGGAGGTGTTGTGTCGCGTTGTCACGTGGCGATGACTCTCTTGCCCTGCCCGCGTACGGGTGCAAAATATGCGCCCGCTCGCCTTGCAGAGAAGCATGATCGGTGTATGCGTGGGTTGGGTGGCCCCCGTATGGGGCGGATGGTTGGCATAGTCGGGTCTCCTTGGGGGAGCGCCGGCAGGCAGGCATGCCATGGCATGCCCAGGCACAGCCAGGCTGACAGGTACGCCTGGCTGCCGGCGCAGACGATCAAACCGCTTGTTTCAGACAGGTCGTGAGAATGGTGAGCGCATCACCTGCGCTGACGGCCAGTTTGCTGTCATCGAGCCACGCCAGTGCCGTGATGGCCCCCCTGGGCGCTTGCAGGGGGCAGGTGTCCAGCAAGACGCCGCTCTCCCCGTCCCACAGGAGCACCTGCCCGTCCACCCCACCGGTGGCGATGTGCTGGCCACGCGGCGACCAGGCCAGCGCGCTGATAGGGCCGCTGTGACCAGTCCAGGCGAAAACCTCTTCTTCTAAAAGCGACGGCACCTGTAGTCGTACGACGCGCAGCGTGCCATCGTCCCCGCCGCGTGCGACGCGGTGGGCGACGCTCGGCGAAATCGCTTCGATCAAGTCAGATTCCTCCTTTTTTCTTCAATTCGTGGAACATGCCCCTCCCTCTCCCGGCGGCTAGTGCCATGGGCGCGCGCCGCCTGCTGAGATTGGCATGGGGTAGACGCGCAGGGCATCGAGGCTTCCGGTCGCCAGCCTGCGCCCGTCGTGGGACAGGGCCAGCGCCTCCAGGGGGAGATGGGCCTCTCCCAGTTGGAGCGACACGCTTCCATCGATGACCTGGATGCACTGGGGGGTGATGGCGGCGAGCCAGCGGTCCAGCGCGGGACTCCAGGCCAGCGCCGTGACGCGCTGGCCCAGGTCGACCTGGGCCAGCAGGTTGCGCTTCGTGGTCGCCGTGTAGACGTAGACGTCGCCACGCTCGGTGCCGATCGCCACGCCCAGGGG
>JADMIN010000760.1 GCA_015478575.1 Ktedonobacterales bacterium
GCTATTGGCCGCTCTTCACAGGCATCTCGATCGCCATTGCGTTTAGTGGCCTGCTCGTGGTGGATAAGACGCTGCTCGTCACCGCTGTCGGGCTGGTGCTCGTCTTCATCTGCATTGTGAATTGGGGTCTCGAACCCTTCGAACAACACTAGTTGAGAGAGGTACCTCGCATATGAGCGCTGTCATCAGCCCAACTGAGATCCAGGCGCATGAGGAGGGTGAGGCTCCAGCAAAAGGCTTCGGCTGGTATGGCATGGTCTTCTTCCTGGCGTCGGAGGCCGTGTTCTTCGCCAACCTGATCGCCTCCTACCTATACCTGCGCGTACGCGCGGGGCAGTGGCCACCTCCGCCCCTCGGCGCGAACTTCCAATTGGAACGCACGATTCCCATCATCAATACGCTCATCCTGCTCAGCAGCAGCTTCCCGATGCACTGGGCCGCACGAGCCATCAGCCGTGGCGACAAGCGCAAGCTGACCATCGGCCTGCTCACCACCGCGATTCTGGGTGCGATCTTCCTGAGCGGCCAAGCCTGGGAGTACACGCATTCCAGCTTCGGGCCGAGCACCGGCATTTTCGGCTCCACCTTCTTCACGCTGACCGGCTTCCACGGCGCCCACGTCACGGGAGGCGTGCTGTTCCTGCTGGTCTGTTTCTTCCGCTCCACCCGCGGGCACTTCACCAAGGATCACCACTTCGCCGTGAACGCGGTGGAGATGTATTGGCACTTTGTGGATGTCGTATGGGTCGTGCTGTTCACGGTATTGTACCTGCTCTAACGTGGGAAGAAACCCGCTAGAACCATGATACGCATGGTATAGTGACGTAGGCGCGCGCTGGGGCGGCATGCGGATCACCCTATGGGACCCAAATGGACCGCGACGGGCGCGCCCCTAGGAAAGCCAGGCGCACATGGACCAGAAGCTCCCAAGTGCCAACACGGTCAACGATGCGTGGGAGGCGGCGGTCCCGCGACGCGCGGATGAGCGCCCACAATGCTCCATCTGCGCGCGGCGGCTAGGGAAGACCCTGGCCTATCTCGAAGAGACGGGCGATGTGCCTGAGCCACGCCAATCGTGGCTGCTCTGTGAGGCGTGTAGTGCGGCGGTGCATCTCCAGATGGAGCGGTCGCAGGTGCGGACGCCTCTGCGGTTACGTGTCGCGGTGGCCCTTGTCAGCACCGAACGCACGCCAGGGGCACGGCGCGCCCGGCGCGGGCAGCTCAGCGACACCGCTTGGATCAAGCTGCTGTTCTGGGCCTTCATTCTGGCATTACTGGCCCACTTAGCGGTCATTGTCCTTATCGCGGGCATCGCTCGGTGAGGCCCTTCACGAAGTGGGTAGACATGCGGCATGCCGGGCCAGGGCGTACGGTAGCGGTGCGGACACCTAGTCCGCGCGCCATGAAGCGGCCAACTCACCTCCTCACCCAAAAGGCAGCGAATATGCGCACGACAGGCATCTCTCGAAGTGCCGCCACTCTGGCAGCGCGGCTCGCGGTAGCGCGGCTCGCCGTGGCGCGTCCCTGGCGCATGGTGACGCTAGTGGCGGGCGACGCGGTCTCCTTCCTCATCTTCGCGAGAGCCGGAAT
>JADMIN010000057.1 GCA_015478575.1 Ktedonobacterales bacterium
CGCCGAACGTGCTATGATTCAGGTAGCTGTGGCTATGCCCGTTCATAGGGAGGGGCTGCATTTGAGTGTTTACACCAGCACGTTCTCATTCCAGTGGTACGAGGTCCTACCGTTTATCTACCTAGCGGTGCTACTCGTCGCGGTTTCCGTGTTGATCCGCTGGCGCCGATCTCGCCGAATGCATTAGTGTTCTGATAGAAAGGTCTCTTTCTTTCTGACACAATGGAGCATGCGCGTAGCGACGGCTCTGGCGTTGCGGAATGGTGACCGGGAGAAGCTGGCCAGGATCGCGTTGTCGCGGGCGGCGGAGGGCCTGCCGGAGAAGGCCACCCACGACGACATTCCGAACGCCGCGGCTCAGGAT
This sequence comes from Ktedonobacterales bacterium, assembly GCA_015478575.1. Lineage (GTDB taxonomy): Bacteria > Chloroflexota > Ktedonobacteria > Ktedonobacterales > JADMIN01 > JADMIN01. Next base: position 365 of record JADMIN010000057.1, read on the forward strand.
GCCTCGTAGCCGTGCGGGTGCGCCTGCCGCCACGCCCAGGCAGTCGCGAGGATGCTGCGCAATTCTGGATAGCGCGGCGCCCAGCCAAGCTCCGCGCGAATGCGGCGCGAGCTGGCGACGGTCGCCGTCGCGTCGCCGGGCCGACGCGGGTGCTCCGCGATCTGGAGGGGCAAGCCGGTCACCTCGCGCGCCGTCGCGATCACCTGGCGCACGGAATAGCCATTGCCGTTGCCCAGGTTATAGACGCGCAGACCAGGGTCGGTCCGCGTGAGCGAGAGCAAGTGCGCCTGTGCCAGATCAATCACATGGATGTAGTCGCGCACGGTGGTGCCATCGAGGGTCGGATAGTCCGTGCCAAAGAGGTGGAGGGTTCGCCCGGCTGCCGCAGCTTCCAGCACATTCGGGATGAGGTGGGATTCAGGCTCGTGCGCCTCGCCGTTGCGCTCGCTCGCGCCCGCGGCATTGAAGTAGCGCAGAGCGGTGCAGGTCAGCCCGTGGATCTCGGCCAGCCAGCGCATCATGCGTTCGACGAGTAGCTTGGTCTCGGAATAGGGGTTCGTCGGCGCGGTTGGGTCATCCTCATCGAACGGCGTGCGGCCGGTATCGGCATAGAGCGAGCCGGTGGAACTGAAGACGAGCTGCTTGACGCCGGCCTCCAGCATCGCGCGGAAGACGCTGACACTGCCGGCGACATTGTTCTCAAAGTACTGCTCTGGCTGGCGAATGGACTCTTCGACTTCGGTGAGCGCCGCCATGTGGATGATGCCCTCGATCTGATGCTGGGTGAGGGCCGCGCGCAACCGATCGGTCTCGCGGATGTCGCCACGGACACAGGGCACCGAGGCATCGAGCGCGCTGGCGTGCCCCTTCACGAATGAGTCATACACGACCGGCTGGTGGCCGCCGCGTATCAACTCCTCGACGATTACACTGCCGATATACCCGGCGCCGCCGGTCACCAGTACGCGCATCCGTCTCCCCCTTGTTTGATGAGCTTCTCCACACGGGAGTTCCTCCCACGCCACCGTAGCGAGTGTAGCGGATGCGTGGGGAGCGGAGCAAGCTACGGGACCCGCTGGCCACACGACCAGTGCGGCGGCCGCCAGAGGGGACGCCGAGCAGCCACTCCACGCAACGCGCCAGCGCAACCGCAACCGCAACCGCAACCGCTCAAGGTGTACATGAGATGCATGCGCACGGCCCGTCTCGCGCATCCTGTCATGCTAGCTAGCGCGATTACCCACATCCCCCCATCACCCAGCTTCCCCAGCGCCTCGTGGCTTGATGGGCCGTGGGGCCAGCCGCTACACTTGAGGTGGTGGCGGATGCCGAGGATGGGTGCGCCATCGCCCGGCTGGTGAGGCCGGTCGTTTCCAGATCCGGGGGAGGGTGCGCATGGATGGTCGCTCGCGTGTTCGGCTGACGTCCGCTTCGAGCGGCATCTTCGTAGCGCTGGTGCTGATGCTCGGCGTGGTGGGCTGCGGCAGCGCCTCCACACCCCGCTCCACGACGACGCCCACTCCCACCTCCTCGCCGGTGTCTCGGTCCACGGTCTCCTATGTCGCGCTGGGCGCGTCGGATGCCGTAGGCATCGGCGCGACCAATCCCCTCACGCAGGCCTATGTGCCCATTCTCATCTCGCGCCTGCCACGCGGCTCGCGCGTGCTCAACCTCGGCATCAGTGGCATCGAGCTGGGCAGTGCGCTCCAGCGCGAGTTGCCTGAGGCCATCGCCGCCCGCCCAACGCTGATGACGATTTGGCTCGTCGCCAACGACTTCAAGGATTGTGCCTCGCTCTCGCAATATCGCACCGACCTGGAGACCCTGCTGGCGCAGCTACAAGCCCAGACACACGCGGCGATTTTCATGGCCAACCTGCCGGATATGAGCCAACTGCCCGCGATTCGCCAGCAATCCGTTGGGCTGGGAGCCTGCCTGATCGGTGCCAGCACACAGCAAATCCGCGCGATGGTGGCGCAGTGGAACGCGGTGATCGCGCAAGCCGCTCAGCGTCATGGCGTCGTGCTGGTGGATCTTACGCCTTTCGACATCGCCGCCCACCCGGAATATATCGCGGGCGATGGCTTTCATCCTTCGTCGGCGGGCTACCTCCAGTTGGCCAACCTCTTCTGGGCCGATATCACCGTGCGCAAAGCCGTGCCGACACCCTAGCCAACGCCATACGCGGTGAGGTGGCCATCCTCATCGGAGAGATAGAGCACGCCGCCCGTGACGATGGGACTCTCCCAATGGATGCCGCCGATGCCGCCGCCCGCGCTCGCCTGCGTGCTAGACCACAACTGGTGGCCGGTACGGGGATCAAGCGCGAGCACGCTGCCACTCGTCGCGGCGAAGAGCACGCCCCCCGCCACCACCGGCGAACTGGCGCGCGCGTCGGCGGCCTGCCAGGCCGCGCGGAGGCGCGTCGTGCCGCTGGCGTCGGTCACGACGGTATAGGCGCCCAGGCCGCATTGGCCCGCGACGAAGACCCAGATCGCTCCGCTGCTGACATCGGTCCAGACAGCGGGCTGAGTGAAGATGCCGCAGCCGGGTGAGGGCAGCGTTTGCAACTCGCCGCCGGTATGCCCCGGCCCACCCTGACCGCTCAGGTCGCGGCGGTTCAGCAGGCGGAGGATGGCATCCTTCCCGCCCTGCACCAGCAGATAAGGTGTCTTACTTTGCGCGATCCGCGGGAGCAGGGCGGGCGCGTCGCCGCCCAGATCGGTGTCATTCTCATCCAATCGCTGATAGCTCGCCGGTGTGTAGGCGTCGAGCAGACGCAGCCCATCGGGTGAGAGCGCCAGCACACTATCGCCATAGTCGGTGCCGCCGCGGTTCGCGTCATAGGGGCCGTTGCCGGTCGTGACGAAGATCTCGCTCGTGGTGGGATCCACCACCGCGCCGCCACGTGCCCAGATGCCTGAGCGGTTGGCGGCGCACTCGCCCGGCGCGAGGAGGCGCGTCACGGTGGCGCAGAGGCTGTTGAAGACGCGGGCGGCACCGCTGGCCGTATCGAGGCTCACCACGTGGCCCTGATAGGGCGTGGCGTCGCCGATGTAGCCGCTGGTGGTGACGAGCACGCGCCCATTGGCGAGATTGAGCGCGGAGGATTCTTTCTCGGTCTGGGTCATCGTCGTGATGCGGGCCGGCCAGCCAGCGCCCGTGACCTCGGCGCCACTGCCAGCGAGGTATTTGTGTACGAAGCCATCCAGCCCGTAGGCGTACACATCCTGGCGGTTCGGGTCGGCCACCGGCGAGGAATGGGTGATCTTGGGGCCACGTGGCTGGTGACTCCAGAGCACGCGGCCATTGGCCGCGTCGAGCGCAAGGATGCGCCCATCACGGGTCGTGACATAGAGCACGTCACGGGTTGAGCCATCGGGCACGCGCAGGCCACGCAGCAGAATAGGCGAGGAATCAGCCACATCCGGGAGCGTGACCTGCCACCGCTGGCGCATGCCTCCCACCGTCGCGGGGCTGATGGCCCTCTCGCTTGGATTGACACCGCTCCGCGCGGGATCAAAGCCAAAGCGTAGCCAATCTCCCGCTGATGGAGCGACTGACGTCGTAGGCGTGGCTGGCGTGGCGCTGGGTGTGGCGGTGGGCCGCCGCGTCGTGGTCGTGGAGGAGCCGCAGCCAGCGAGCAAGAGGGCCAGCGTCAAGGGCGTGGCCAACGCCACCGCACGCACGCGGGCACGGTGACGGAAGCAGCATCGTACCATCCCTGGTAGGCTCCCCATCGCCGTGCTCCTCTTCGGCACTCCGCTACGAGATAGCACGCGGTGTCATAGTCGCGGTGCGGCGCTCAACAGGCTTGGCCCGCCCGAACGGTGCGCTCGAATACCTGCAAGCGGCGCATCTGGCGGTGGTTCGGCGCCGCCTGCCAGCGTTTGCGCTGGATCAGCCGCATCGCCTCGTTCGCATCCATCCCGCCCAGCACCAGCGCCGCGGCGGTCAGCAGCACGCTGCGCCCAACGCCATGCTCGCAATGCACTAGCACCCGCTGCCCCTGGGCGATCTGGGCGTTGATCCACCGCGCGCCCTCGCAGAGTTGCTCCACGGTCAGCGGATGGGTATCGGGTGTGGGCAGGTAGAGGAAGCCGATGCCCACCGCACCCAGCGCGCGCTCGTCGTCTTGGTGCTCAGAGCGCGTATCCACGATGCGCGTGATACCCGTGGCGGCGAGCCGAGCGATATCTTCAGGATGAACGTGCCCACCGACGGCGAGATGTGGCGTGATCCAGCTCATATTGAGGCTGTCAGGCAGGAGAATGCCGTGGTGGGTGGCAAAGTCCGCGCGCCGCGAGCCATCGGGGAAGAGGTAGACAGCAATGCGCGTCCAGCGACGATAGAGCAGGCGCACGCTCCCCGTGACCAACCAGCGCGCAAAGCCGCGGCGCAGCAGCGAACTGCCGCTCAATGCGGGTGGCACCGCCGGCTCGGCGGGTGTGTTCGCCTCTTCGACGGCCGCCTCGGCCTGTAACACACCTGCCGTGTTCTCCAGATCAGACGCGGCGGAAGCGGGGCGGCTGGGGCCATTGGTAGGCATGCGTTCCTCCTGGCATTGAGCGGATGTCGCGCGCATGTGATGGCGCGTCTTCAGGGCATCCGCCAGGCTCTCAGCGGTGGGCGCGGGCGAGCGGGCTAGACTACCCGCTCGACTTCGAGCACGCCATCGCGACGCAGGACCCGCTGGAGCGCGACGATGGCGCATTCCATCTCGCCCTCATCCGGCTCGCGCGTCGTCAGCCCTTGCAGCGCGAGGCCTGGCGCCATCAGCCAACGTACCCCGCGCAGGCGATAGTTCGCGGCGCCCAGACGCATCAACTCATAGGCGATGGCCGCGACCACCGGCACCAACACGATGCGCGAGAGGATGCGCAGGGGCAACGCCGGGTTGCCGATCAGCGCGAAGACGAAGATGGAGACGACGACCACGATCAGCAGGAAGCCTGTGCCACAACGGGTATGCACGCGCGACGCCTGGCGCACGTGCGCCACGTCCAACGGCTGCCCGGCCTCGTAGGCGTTGATGGTCTTGTGTTCCGCGCCGTGGTACTCAAAGACGCGCTGGATATCAGGTAACCTGCCAATCAACGCGAGGTAGCCGATGAGGAGCGCGAGACGGACCAACCCCTCGACGATCAGACTCCACAGGCCCGTGCCGAGCCAGCGATGCGCCGCCCCCACCGCCGCGAGCGGCAAGAGGAAGAAGAGGCCGATGCCAAAGAGCAGCGAGAAGCCGAGCGCGATGCCGACGCGCAGATCACCAGTGGGCAGCTTGCCCGCCGTCTCGGCGATGGTGCCGGGGGCGACCGTGACCTCCTCGGCGGGCATGCCGTTCAGCTTGACGGGCGCGCCATCATCATCGCGCAGTGGGTGCGCCGTCAGCGATGAGAAGATCATCATGCGCGTGCCCAACACCAGCATCTCCCCCAGCAGGATGACCCCGCGCACGAACGGCCAGCGCGAGATGGGGCGCGCGTACAGGCCGGCATCCAGTTGCTCCTCATGTAGCAGGACGCCCCCAGACGGCACCCGCACCGCCACAGCGGCGACCCGGCGCCCACGCATCATCACGCCCTCGATGACCGCCTGGCCGCCATAGTTGTACTTCGCCACGAATCTATCCCTCTTATCTCACGCGCATGTCTCACGCGCATGTCTCACGCGCAGCCGACCTGACTCGCCCCTGAATCATCCACATGCTCCTGCCACAGCATACGCCGTACCTGTCCAGCGCGCCAGTGCCACGCCATCCCATAAGACCGATCGCGCGCCAGCCTCGTGGCGTGGCGTAGGGCGTTGCCGTCCCTATTGTACCCTATCGCGGAGTATGCTACAGTCGGCCTGGCGCTTCGGTCATGGGCGCTTCGGTCATGGGCGCTTCGGTCATGGGCGCTTCGGTCATGGAGTGAAGGCTCTCGCCATGCGCATCATGCTCTTCAGCGACACCTACGCGCCCCAGATCAATGGGGTGGCCACCAGCGTGCGCACGCTATCACGGGCGCTGGCGGAGCATGGGCATGAGGTGGCAGTCTGCGCGATTGCGGGCGGGGTGCCAGCGGGCGGTGAACATGCCGGTGAACATGCCACGGACACTGATCCCTTCCCCGTCTTTCGTGTGCGGGGGATACGCCTACCGCGCTATCCCGATCTCAGCGTGGCCGCGCCGGTTGGGCGCTCACTCCTCACCGCCGTCGCGGCGTTCCACCCAGACCTGCTGCACTTCCACACGCCTTTTGGCGTAGGGTGGCGCGGGATGCGGGCCGCGCATACCCTCGACATTCCCCGCATTGGCACGCATCACACGCTCTTTGGCGCGTATGTCTCCGCCTACTCCAAGCTGGGCAATGAGGTGAATCAGCGGCTGGCCACACTAGCGCGACGCTACGTGGCCAGCTTCTATAACCAATGCGATGTGATCTCGTGCGCCTCGCGCTTTCTGGCGCGTGACCTGGCCTCCGGTGGCATGCGCCGCCCCGTCATGATCGTCTCCAACCCGGTGGATACCGCACGCTTCCGTCCACGACCACACCAGAGCGGCGCGGAGAGACGTGGGGGGCAGCCGCGCCTGATCTTCTTCGGGCGCCTAGCGGCGGAGAAGAACCTGCCGACGCTCATCTCGCTGGTCGCGCCGGTCTTGCGTCGCCATACGCATGCCACACTCGATATCGTCGGCGATGGACCGATGCGGCCTAGCCTAGAGGCGCTGGTGCGCCAGTGGGGGCTGGAGGGGCAGGTGCGCTTCACCGGCTTTCTGTGTGGTGAGGCGCTGGCGCGACGGGTCGCGCGGAGCGATGTCGGTGTCTGCGCCAGTCTGACCGAGAATCAGCCGATGGCGCTGCTGGAGAGCCTGGCATGTGGCGTGCCGGTGGTGGCGCTGGCGGCGGCTGGCGTGCCCGAGATCATCGAGGACGGCGTCAACGGCTATCTCGTCGCGCCGGATGGCGCCGCTGGCGCGTTCGCCGAGCGCATCGAGCGGCTGCTCACGGATGGCGCGGCGCGGCGCGCGATGGCCTGCCACGCCCGTGAGTCGGCCCAGCGCTCCACACGCGCGGCGTGCCTCGCCGCCACAATGCGCGCCTACGAGGCCACGCGCGAAGCCGCGGCGGCACGTGGGCGCGCGGGCGACCCGAGGGGCCGGTGGCACATGAAAAGCGCGGGCCAAGCGGCCCGCGCTGGTAAAGAGAGGGGAGATGTGGCTAGGCTTCGGTCGTAACTTCCGTCTTGGTCTCCGTCTTGGCCTCAGGCTCTTCGGCGAGGTTGAAGCGCTTGCGGAAGCGCTCCACGCGCCCGGCGGTATCGAGGATACGCTGCTGGCCCGTGAAGAAGGGGTGGCACTTCGAGCAGACGTCCACCCGGAGGTTGGGCTTGGTGCTGCCAACGGTGAAGGTGTTGCCACAGGCGCAGACCACCTTGGCCTCGACATACTTAGGGTGAATTCCGGTTTTCATGGTACTCCCGCGGCGCTACGCCGCCGCTCGCTCAATCCCGCGTGCCTGTCTGGCTCCAAACGATCCGGGCGCCACGCGATCCCTTGTATTGTATCACGCGCCGCCGCCCGCCACAAGTGGTTTCATAGGCCGTGGCTTCATAGGCCGCCTGGCGGGTGCGAGGCCCGCGCGGACATCAAGGCGAGCGCGTCAAGCGGGAGGACGTGGGCAACGCGCATGCTCAGCGGGGCTGCTGGCGCGTGGGCCAGGGCGGCTCCATCAGAGCCATCAGAGCGCCTCTCCCCACAGGCGTTCGGCGTGATCGGCTGTGGGGAGAGGGTCAGCGCGAGGGGCGCGGGTGTGCGCCAAGAGTTACGGGCGGGTATGGATCACGCCGGGGAACGTCGCGGAGACGGGCGCATAGGCGAAGGAGTTGTTGCCGCTGGGGCTGAGGAAGCCGCCATTGGCCAGCGCGGTCACAGCATCACTGACCCGCGCGAAGGTGGCGACCTCAAAGCCAAAGTTGTTCACCGGTGTCAGCCCACCGAGTTCACGCCCAACGGCACGGTGCTCGCACTCGATGCCACCAATCTGGGCCGCGATGCGCGCCAGCCCTGGCTGGCCCTGTTCGGCAAACTCTTGCACCGCCGCCAGATAGGCCCCGATGAAGGCGACTTCGAGCTGTTCGAGCGTGTCAATGAAGAGGCCCAAGCGCGTGAACGTGTTCACGCCATGTGGAAAGCTGAAGGGGCCAGCGAGTGACGTGCCGCCGTTGGCCTTGAGGAAGTCACGGTGAATCTGCTCCTCGGTCACGGCGGCCTGCAGATAGGTGAGGTCGCTGCCGGTGATGCCCAATGCGACGTTGTTGGTGATGCCATGACTATAGAAAGTGACCGCTAATTCTTCGGCGGTGCGGGCAATGCTGAGAACATCGCCAATCGCCGTCGCGGGCTTGATGGGCGCGCGCCCTGTGGCGGCTGATCGCGCCGCGACGGGCAAGCCATGCACGAGCGTGGCACCAGCGACCGCGACGCCAGCGGCGCCGACTATCCCCGCCTTGAGCAGGGTACGGCGGGACCGGCTGCGGTTGAGCGACGTCATCAAGCGCTCAGTGGCTTCGCGCGCCTCTGGCCGCACGGCATCCATGTCATGCTGGCCCTCCAAGGGCATCATGGGATCGGGAGTGTCCATCTGTCATCACCTCTTCTTGCTCATTCATCTACACTGCCCTGCCGACGGGTCGGCAGAGATGGCACCCGACCATGCGCCGCATTCCGCGGGCGTTCATCCACGCCTCTCAGATATGCCCCACGCCTCGCTCACCAATGAGCGAGCGGATGTGTGCCCGCTCTGGTGTACACCAGGAGATGCTGTTTGGATGGCGTAGAACGTGCGGTCTATAGAGGGGCGCAATATGGGAAGCGCTTTGCGTTGTGCCACTGACTGCCGGCCCGCCTCATCACTGGGCGGGTCGGGGAGTCTAGGTGGCGCGCCGTTCCTGATGCATGAAGGAGGTCATCCGAGTGGTCACATCAGGACGAGCACAGCGCCCAGCCACGAGCACAGCGCCCAGCCACGAGC
>JADMIN010000761.1 GCA_015478575.1 Ktedonobacterales bacterium
TGCATGGACACGGCCTGGTCCTTGGCCGTTATGGCCTGGCGGTTGGCGTCGATGGTCTTCTGGCCGATGCCCTTGACCTGGGTCAGGTCATCCACGGACTTGAAGGGGCCGTGCTGTTCGCGGTAAGTCACGATGGCCGCGGCCTTCTGGGGCCCGATGCCCTTGATGGCCTGAGCCAGGGTCTGGGCGTCGGCGGTGTTGATGTCCACGGGCGCGGCGTAGGCGACGGCCGCCGTGGTGAGTAGGACGAGGGAAAAAAACAGCGCGCGCAGTGCTCGCATGGGTCACCTCCATGTGGTGTTGGATGTGGACCGGTGGCGCCGGTCCGTCCGGACATCCTGTCCGAACGACTCTAGAATAGCACCGCAGGTGCTGGGGTCAAGACGAGCGCCGGCGGCTTAAGGCGCCTATATCCACTCCAGCCCCTGGATCGGCTTCACGCTGTTCCAGTGTTTGCAGCTCGGGCACTTCCAGTGCATGACCTTCCCGCTGAAACCGCATTTCGAACAGATATATAACGGCTCATCCTTGAGTGACACATCAATGATGCCCTTGATTTGTCCCAACTCGTCGGGGGTGACGCCGCGGCCGTTGGCGTCCAGTACCTCCGTGAGCTGGCGCAGGCCGCGCAGGGAGGGGTGGGTACGCAGGCGTTCCAGCAGCAGGGAGGCGGCCGCGGACCGGTCTTCCTGGCGTTCGATCAGGCGCGACAGCAGCAGCAGGGCGGTGATGCCGCCGTGGCGCTGGATGATCTCGTTGAGGTAGCGGATCATCTCCTTGACCTTGCCCAGCTCCCGGTAGCAGCGCAGCATGGGCTCCAGGGCCTCGGGCAGATAGTCCGGGTCCTGCTGCTCGACCTGCTGGTAGGCCTCGATGGCGCCGGGGTAGTCGCCCGCCTCCAGGCGCATTTCCCCCCGCAGCAGGCCGGCGCGGGCGCAGCGCCAGTCGCTGGACAGGGCCTTGGTCAGCCACTGCTCGGTGCCGGAGGTGTCGCCCCCGTGGCGCGCCTGCACCGCCAGCTCGCAGTAGCATTGGGCGATGATGTGGTTGAAGCGCCGGTCGGTGCGCGACTCCAGGCGCCGGGCGATATCGACGGCCTTGAGCCACTCCTTTTCCTGTTCGTAGATGTCCCCCAGCAACTGCAGGGCGCGGACGGTGTGGGCGTTGAGCTCGACCAGCTCCAGGAACAGGCTTTCGGCGCGGTCCAGGAGGCCGGCATTCATGTAGTCCTGGCCCAGCTCCAGGAGGGCCTGGGTGCGCTGATCCCGGTCCAGGCTGGGGCGGGCGATGAGGTTCTGGTGGATGCGGATGGCGCGGTCGACTTCGCCGCGGCGGCGGAACAGGCTGCCCAGGGCCAGGTGGGTCTCGATGGTCTCGCTGTCGACCTCGACCATGCGGATGAAGACCTCGATGGCCTTGTCCGGCTGCTCGTTGACCAGGTAGTTGAGGCCCTTGAAGTAGTCGGAGGACAGGACGGACTTCTTGCGCGCATGCCTCGCCGCCGCGGCGCGCCCGGCGGCCCACCACCCCGACGCCGCCGCCACCGGGAGCAACAGCCACAATGCCTCGAGCATCAACCTAGTGT
>JADMIN010000058.1 GCA_015478575.1 Ktedonobacterales bacterium
GGCCGCAGGTGGCCGAGGGAGAGAAGGGAGAGGCACGATGAGCCAGCCACACGCGGTACCCGAGACCAGCACGGAGACGATTGCCGAGGCGCGCGCCGTGACGCGCGACTTTCGCGCGGGCGGCGGCGCCATGGTCCACGCGCTGCGCGGCGTGAGCCTGCGCATCCTGCCAGGGGAACTGGTGGCCCTGCGCGGACGCTCTGGCGCGGGCAAGACGACCCTGATCAACATCCTGACGGGCCTAGACAACCCCACCCACGGCGAGGTGAGCATCCTTGGCCACGCGCTCGCGGGCATGGGCGAGGCGGCGCGGGCGGTGCTGCGTCGCCAGAGCGTCGGCATGATGTTCCAGAACGCCCATCTCTTTCCGCTGCTCACCGCCCAGGAGAACGTCGAGATTCCGCTGCGGCTGGCGGGCGCCCCCGCACGCGCGCGGACGGAGCAGGCGCGGCAAGCGCTGGAACTGGTAGGGTTGGGGCCGCGGGCGCACCACCGCGGACTGGAGCTTTCCGGCGGCGAGCAGCAGCGCGTGGCCCTGGCGCGTGCGCTGGCGCATGCCCCGCGCTTCGTGGTCGCCGACGAACCGACGGGCAACCTCGACACCATGACCGGGCGCGCGGTGGTGGAGTTGCTGCGTGAGGTCGCCCACACCCAGCGTATGGGATTCCTCGTCGCCACGCACGATGCCACGATCGTCGCCGCCGCCGACCGTATCCTCCAGCTCCACGATGGCCTGCTGACCGAAGGATGAGCGCGAGAGAGGATACCCTGAGGCGATGAGGGGGTGGGGGCATCTACCACGCTGCCGCTGGTGGCGCGTCTCCGTTCACCTCTGGCGGGGCAGCGACGGCTTTCACGTCGCGTGGGGAGCGAGCACATCTACGCGCGGATGAGGGTGATCGGGATCGTGAGAGAGAGGCTAGCCCACGAAGGGGCGGCGGTCAGCGCGGCTACGCCCAGATGCGCGGCCAGCGTGAGGCAGGCACGATCACCCAGCGAAAGGCTGGCTCCTCTGGTGGCGGGGCGCAGATTGCCGGCCATATAGGCAAGGGCGGTAGCAAACTCCACAAATCCGATACCCAGAGCATCGATCATGGTATGCGTATCGGCATCTGGTATACCGATATCGCGCAATTTGGCCACGACCTCCGAGAGATTGACGGTCGTCATCGCCGCGCCCTCCGCAATGGCCGCCGCCACGATATCGCCGCCGGGTTCCGCATTCAGGAGCGCCAAGAGGGCTGACGAATCCAGCACCACCTTCCTCATAGGCCGCCGCTTTCCTCACGCGCCGCCTCGCCGTGTCGCTCCGTGATGAACTCCTCAGAAAGCGCGCGGCCTTCCGAAACATAACGACGCAGGATCGCCTGCGCGCGGCGAATTGCCTGGCGCGGCGTGAAGAGGCGCACCTCGTCTCCCTCCAACTGGAGAATGATTTCATCGCCAACCTGAAGTCCCAGCGCGCGACGTGTACTCGGCGGGAATGACGATGCGCCCACCCTCGGCGATCCGGGTCATTTCAGGCATGTGGTACGTCGTAGAAGTTTGAGCAACGCCATGAGGAGATGGTATCTTGTGGTAGTTTACCATGTTCGGCGCTGATATGGCAGAAGAGACATATTAGGGCATATTCGCACTGAGAATCCATGCCCTGCCACACAACTCCGCTCCTGGCCCCGCCATCAGCACGCTCAATTTCGTGGCTCAGCGCCTACTAGCCCCTTTCTTGATACCCATCACAGTGGATAAGAGCGACGCATTGCCTGGGCACCTGTGAGAGAGAGGCTTTTCCCGCTTCTGTCTGTCGACTGGCGCTGGTATACCGCGCAGAGATACTCTCTAATAGGAGCGAGACGCGGGCCACACAGGCGGGAGGTCGTATGCGCGCGGACCGGCTGCTCTCCATCCTCTTGCTCTTGCAGGTCAATCGGCGCATGACGGCGCATGCGCTCGCCACACGCCTAGAGGTCTCGGAGCGCACGATTCACCGCGACATGCTGGCGCTCGGCACGGCGGGCATTCCGATCACCGCGGAGCGCGGTCCCGGTGGTGGCTGGGGCCTCTTGGAGGCCTACCAGACGAACCTGACGGGCCTGAACATCGCGGAGATCCAGGCGCTCGCCCTGACGGGCCCCGCGCGTCTGCTCGCCGACTTGGGGCTGCGTCAAGCCGCCGAGGCCGCGTTCATCAAGTTGCTGGCCGCCCTGCCCGCCGTGCGCCGCCGCGGCGCCGAGGACGCGCGCCAGCGCATCCACATTGATGCCGCCGGCTGGCGCCAGTCAGAGGAAGCCGCGCCTTGCTTGTCCACCGTGCGCGAGGCGGTCTGGCGCGAGCGTCGGCTGCGTCTGAGCTACGCGCGGGGCGACGAGATCGTGGAGCGCCAGGTGGACCCCTTGGGATTAGTCGCCAAGGGCAGCGTCTGGTATCTGGTAGCCGCGGTCGAGGGCGAGCCACGCACCTATCGCATCTCGCGCATGCGGCAGGTGGAGGTCACGGAGGCGCCATGCGTCCGCCCTGAGGATTTTGACCTTGCCGCCTACTGGGAGCGCTCGACCGCACAATTCACCGCCAGCCTACCATGCTATCGCGCGACGGTGTGTGTGGATCCCGCCATGCTGCCGCGGATCCGGCTGGGAGGGCGTTACGCGCGCATTCTGTGTGAGCACCCAGCGGATGAGGAGGGCTGGGTTACGCTCGATATGCAATTTGAGGAGGAGCACAACGCCTGCGAGTATGCGCTCAGCTATGGCCAGCGGATGGAGGTGCTCGCACCACAAGCACTGCGCGAGCGGGTGCTGCGCGCCGCGGAGGAGGTGGTGGCGTTCTATCGCCGTGCGGGCGCGCCCAGAGGAACATGAGCGGAGTAGGGCAACGGCACAGGGGAACTCCCCCGTGCCGCGCCCGATACTGGCACATGCGCTACCAGAACACCTCGCCTGAGAAGCGCCTCAAGCGCCTCAGACGGCCATCGCGTTGCCGCTGCGGTGGCCACTGTCGAGGTCGTCCAGCGCCTGCTTCACCGTCGTTCGTCCGGTGAGGATGTTGTTGATCACGGGCGCGTGGTGGGTGACCGCGGCGACCGTAATCAGGATGGAGGCTTCGAGCTGTGCGTCACTCAAGGCCGATCCCAGCAGGAGCAGGCTGACCTCGTAGCGGATCTCACCGTCGTGATGGTCACGGGTGAAAGCACCGAGTGCCAACTGATAGTTGACCGCCATCATATAAAGGGCGGCGTCGCGCTCGGCCTCAGGCCGCACCGGGACGTAGCCCTGCATGCCCTTGCCGGGCACCAGCGGCACCCACATCAGCAGGATCTCGCGCGCTTCATCCACGCCGATGACCATTAGCACGTCGTCGAAGGCGGTAACGATGTGACTTTCGATCACCTCATAGTGCCAGCCGTGACGGCGGAAGATGGTCTCGACAGTCTCCAGGTTCAGCGAAGGCCGGTACTGTCCCATGCGATGTCTCCTTTAACCGGCTCAGTGATGGCGGTGGGAGCCTCGTTGATCTGCGCGGACGTGTTGGTGATGAGGCCGCGGTTCGCCAGCCCATTGGCAAGCACGCTATTGCCCCGCATGGGGGGATTGGCGAGCGCGCGTGCCATCAGTGCCTTGTGGCCGGGAGTGCTACCCTGGCCGCGTGAATGCACGAGAATCAACATGCTGGGATCAATGCTGGATCCCTTGCCGGACGTCAGCGTCGCACCCTGCGTAGGGGTTTCGCTCTTGTTGCGCCGTTTGCCAAACATCCTCTACTCCATTCTTCGCGCGACCGCGGCCCGTGCCGTAGCGCGCACGCCACGCAAGCCAGCAAACGCCATGCCAGCGAGGCAAGCGAGAGACGAGGTGCCCCCCGAGTTCACGGGGCGGTGTGCCGCCTCTCCTCTACTTCTCGTCGCTTTCGGCAGGGCAAGGTGTTCCTGACGTGTGAGGCTGTCGCCCCGCCCGGTAGGCCCACCGCTTGCCCTCTCCGCGCGCCGCGCCTTTCAACCGCCCGTGGCATCGCCATCGGGGTCTACCGCTTGCCCAGCGGTCTCTCTTCTCCGCTTCACCGCGCAGGTCTCCGCTGGGCACACCCCCGCCGGCTGCCCGGTCTGCGCTGGTCGGCAGAGTGCTGCTCACATTCTGGCACATTCTTACTGAAATGAAAAGGGCAAGGGCAATTGACTTTTCGCGCGATTACGTTTCCTTCTCCTCCTGCCCCGGTTGCGCTCACACGCCGCGGAGCCGCCATGGACGCACGGCGAGGCGCCTCACGAGGTGTAGGAAGAGGTAGGCGGCGGAGAAACCGAGCAGATCAAAGAAGAGGTCGCGCCCATCGCCGATGGTGGGCCAGTGGCGCTTGAAGAGCGCCTGCACCGCTTCCTGCGCCAGGGCACCCAGGCCCATCAGCGACAGAAAGACGAGTGGGCGCGCGCGCAGCCGCTGCAGCGCGAGCAGCACGAGCATACCAGCGATGAAGAAGAGCGCTGTATGCCCAATGGCATGGTCACGCGCCGTCACGAAGACGCGATCGAAAAGGCGCGCATAGCCGGGCCAGACCGCCTCCAGCCAATCGAAGGGAAAGAGGACGAATCCCAGCGCCCCCACGGCGATGCCGATGCCCGCCCAGGCCGCTCGCCGGTACCGGGGACGCTGGGGCGTCGTGGGCACGTGTGCCGCTCGCGGCGATGGTGGCATACAGGACACACTCCAGGCACGGTGAGGCGCTACGCGGTGAGGCGTTTGCCTACTGGCAGCGCGCTGGCAGCGCCGTGGCTTTGGCGGCCACGATGCCAGCGCGATCGCTCACTGTTGGCCGTCTTTCTGTGGGCTGCCTTTCGCTACTTCTCCGACGAGAGCAGCGGATAGGTTCCCTGTGCCACAGCGACCGAGAGCAGCGTAGAGGCGTATGTAGCTTGCGCTGGCGTGATCAACCCCTGGCTCACCGCTTGGGCCAAGAATGCCTTCGCGGCAGTGAGGTAGGCGGCGCTGACCGTGGCGAGCGCGACATGATGCGCCCCCGCGAGCTGGGCGAGCGTCTTTCCCTGCCCCAACTCAGCTTGCAGCACGGCGGGCGTCTCACCCAGCGCGCGCGCCACGGCACTCACCAGCGCCATGCGTGCCACGAGCGCCTGTTGCAACACGGCGGTATCGCCTTGTAGGAAGGTGGCGAGCGTCTTCGCGTTGAGGTTCGCGCACGGCTGCGTGCCCACCTGTTGAAGGAGCTGCTTGACCTGCGTCTCCTCGAAGCTCGTGATCTGCCCATCTTTGACCATTTGGTCGAGGGCTTTGCCCAGGGCATCGAGGTTGTCTCGCTCCAGCGTGCTGGAGCTGACGTTCAGGTCGTTGGCGAGCGCGCCCTCATAGATCTGACAATACTTGACCAGCCCTTCGCCCGTGACCTTCACGGCTTGAGGGCGCGTATCGCTCGCGGCCCGCGCCGTCAGGCGCCCACTGATGAGCATGCCGCCGACCAACCCAACGAGCACCAGCCCCACGCCGGCCAGCGCTACCAATCCATTCTTGCGTGTCACAAATGCTTTCCCCACCATGTTCCTCTCCTTCCTCTCGCCCGCTCCTGACCAGAAGAGTCAGCGCGCGGACCTCACTCGTAGCGTAGCACGTCGAGCGGGCGCACGCGCGTGGCGCGCCACGCCACACCGCCCGCGACGGCCATGCAGATGGCTACCGTCGTGAGCATGAGGGTCAGCGCCAACGGCGGATTGGCGCCGAAGCCCGACGCAAACCGAAAAGCCAGCCGATTGATGAGCAGCGCGATGAGCGTGACACCTAGCACCGCCATCAGCGAGCCGATCAGCCCCACAATGGCATTTTCTACCAGCACCATGCCCAACACACTCCGGCTGGTGTGGCCGATGGCCTTGAGGATGCCCATCTCGCGGCGGCGCTCCAGCATCGCCAGCGCGACGGCATTCGCGATCATGATCAGGCTGGCCAGCACGGCCAGCGAGGCGATGGACTCGATGAGCAGGACGATGCTGGCCAGCAGATTCTTGATCTCCTCCAGCAGCGCCGCGACGCTGATGGTCACGGCGGTCGGCGCGGCGGACTTGATGCGCCCCAGCACCTGCCCGGAGGTGGCCACATCAAGATGCAGCGCGTAGACGTAGAACAGCGGCGCGCCCCCGCTCAGCGCCGCAACCACCCGCTGATCCGCCAGGATCGGGGCGAAACTGGCAAGCTGCCCGCCGCTGTAGAAGCCCGTGATGCGCAGGTTGACGCGGATCTTGCCTGCCAGGTCAGCGACGGTCAGGATATCGCGCAGCCGCAGGTCAAGCGGTGCCTGCGAGTAGGAAAGTGGCACGAGGACGTTGGTCGTGCCCGCGTCTGTCACGTCGAGGTTGCGTCCGAGGGCCGTATCCCCCAGCCCCCGCGCGATGCGTACGGGGGGCATGTCGCCCGCCGCGAGGTCCAGCCCATCCACGCCGCTGAGATTGGCGCCCAGCCCCGGCACATTCCCACCCACTCCGCCTCCCACGCCGCTGGTGGCGCGCGCCACGGGCACACCGTTGACCGCGATGAGCTGCGTGGGGGTAGCGCTAGTCACCAGTTCGCCCGCCAGACCAGGGGCGCCCGCCAACTGCTGATCAATGGTGGGCTTATCTTTGGCGCTTGCCAGCACAAAGGCGTTGTACTGGATATTGGTCGAGGCGAAGCGCTCCAGGGAAGTCGTCAGACCCTGGCCGAGCGCCAGCCCTAGCCCGATGGCGAAGACGCCGCCGAAGAGCGCGACCAGCGTGGTGGCGGTGCGCGCCTTCTGCCGCCCGATGTTGCGCAGGGCCAACCGGGCATTCGCCTGACACACGCGAGGCAGCGGCGCGACAGGTAGGTGGCTGACGCCCCAGGCCAGCGCGCCAAAGCTCAGGGTCAGCAGCCCCAGCACCAGCGCGGCCCCGCCCACCACCGCCACGGCGATCAGCGCGTCGCGCAGGATGCCGAAGGCGAGCGCGAAGAACAATGCGCTCACTAGCGCGCCCAACGCTCCGGTCGTGGCGCGCCCACGCCAGCCAGCGCGCTCGCGTGTCTCGCGCAACACCACCAAGGGGCGGACTTGCCCAGCCTGCACGATGGGCAGCAGCCCGAAGATCAACGTCGCGCAGACGCCGACAGCGACGCCAGAGCCGACGGTGAGCGGCGCGATATCCGCGGGCAAGTCCAGCCAGAAGGCTCGCTCGAAGAGCGCGCGCACCAAGAAGCTCATGCCCACGCCAGCCACCGCGCCCACCACCCCCCCGGCAAGCCCCAGCAGGGCCGCCTCCAGCCCGAACATCACGTTCAGGTCGCGGCGGCGATAGCCCATCGTCTTGAGCATCGCGACTTCGAGTTGGCGACGGCGCAACAACACTTGCATCGTGTTGAGGATGCCCACGCCACCAATCAGCAGCGCCAGCAGCCCAATCACCTGTAAGAAGTGGCGAATGTTGTCCACCTCCCGCTGCGTCTGGCGCACCAGCTCTGGCACGGTGGTGGTGGCGACCAGCGGGAGCCGCTGGCGGATCCGCGCGGCGGCACTGGCGGCGGCGGCATCACGGTGCCCTGGCACATCCACGAAGACCCAGGTGTAGCCGACCGGCGCGCCAGCCAGGCTGGGCAGGGCCGCGTAGAATGCCTGGCTGATCAGCAGCATGGGCTGAGCGAAGTTGCCAGCATTGGCGATAATGCCGTTGAGTGTGACCGTTGCCGTGCGCCCGGTATACGTCGTAAAGGTGATGGCGCCGCCAACATGGGCACCGAGTTGCTGGGCGAGCACTTGCGAGACGACGGCGCCACCGCCCGCCAGCACGGTGGGAAGTGAACCGCCGCTGGGGGTGAGGAAGTGGGGAGCGCCGGCCAGCGGGAAGGTCGCTGGATCCACCGCCCAGACACTATAGGCGGCCAGGCTGGAGGTGACGCCGCTACTGCTGCCGCCGTCGGTGGTCACGGCGGTATAGGCGGTGATGCTCCCCTGTGCCCGAAGCGTGTCGAAGACGCCAAGCTGGAGCGGCGTGAGGTCGGCGCCCTCCGTATGGACGGCGATGTCGCCGCCGTTCAATCCCCGGATATTCACCATGAGCGCGGCGTTGACGCTATCGGCGACGAGTTGCAGTGAGACGATGGCGAGGACACCCACCGCCACACAGAAGACGGCAAAGAGCGTGCGCTGCCCCCCACGTGCCAGCGAGCGTGTGGCATAGATCCCGTACATGCGCAGCTTCATGGATGGCCCCTCTCCCAGCCCTCCCTCACCGAGGAGAGCTAGTATGCTACCAGGCCATCCACGAGGTGGATGGCGCGGTCAGCGGCGGTCGCGACGCCGACATCATGGGTGGCGATGAGGAAGGTGGTGTCGGTGGCCGCGCGAAGGTCGCGGATCAGAGCCACCACGTTCTCACTATTCCGCTGATCGAGGTTGCCCGTCGGCTCATCCATGATGACGATGGCGGGGCGTGCCGCCAGGGCGCGGGCGATGGCCACGCGCTGCTGCTCGCCACCAGAGAGCTGGCTGGGCCGGTTGCCGGCGCGATGGCTGAGGCCAACCAGCGCCAGCAGTTCGCGCGCGCGGGCCGTGGGGCTGTCGGCATGCCGCCCAAGATAGAGCGGCGCCTCGACATTCTCACGCGCGGTGAGGGTGGGAATGAGGTTGAAGGCTTGGAAGACCATGCCAATCTTGGTATTGCGGATGGCCGCTAGCCGTGCCTCGCCCATGCGCGCGATATCCACGCCATCCAGCAGCACCGCGCCGCTGGTGGGGGAATCGAGGCCAGCGAGGATGCCAAGCAGGGTGGATTTGCCCGATCCCGATGGCCCCATGATGGCGGCGAACTCGCCATGCCCGATACGCAGGCTGATGCCCCGCAAAATCTCGATGCGCTCGCGGCCCAGCGGCAGCGCTTTGCGCACCTCAATGGCTTCGAGCGCGGCGGGCGCCGTCGTCGGCGTGGTGCGCGGCGCCTGGTCCGGTGCTGGCGTCTCCATCGTCAACCCTCCTCTTCCCCACGGATGCCCAGCCCTCGCCCGGCGCGAGGTCAGCGGGAGATGGCCCCACATCCACGCTCGCCCAGCGTCGCGACGCTACACGCATCCTGGCGGCGGCGCGCACGCGCAGGCCCCGAACACACGCGACCACCGCCACGAGCGTCGCGACCGCCATCAGCGCGACCTGCGAGAAGAAGCTGGCGGCAGTGCTGGAGCCGACGATACCATCGTCGCCGTTGAAGAGGCGCGGCGCGTCGGCGTGAACCGCCAGACCCCACGCGACCATCGCCGCCAGCATCCCCACCATCGCCAGCGTGGCAACCGTCGCGGGCGCGAGGGCGAAGCGCACCACGCGCTCAGGCAGCTCGCTGCGGGCCACCGCCACGGCGACCGCCGCGGTGCTGGCG
>JADMIN010000762.1 GCA_015478575.1 Ktedonobacterales bacterium
GGGTGATGAGGCCCAGCGGCAGGTAGACGAGCGCCTGGATCAGGTCCATGAAGCTGAGCGTGGGCGGGTCGGTCAGACCGGCGCCGGGCGCGACACAGGCGCCGAGCGGCCACGAGAGCGTGCAGGTGGTGATGGGGCCGGCGCCTCTGGGGCGGACGAACGCGCTGATCACGTCCGTCTGGAAGATGGCAGCCAGCAAGAGGACGAAGACGGCCCCGGCGATCAAGTCGCCGGCGATCAGCTCCTGGAGCGATGGCATGTCGTCGGGGTTGGCCGCGGCGCCTTCGAGGCCGAGGTCCACCCGCGGGTTCGGCGGCAGGCCACGGGCGCGGCGAATCCAGCGGCGGAAGGTATCCACCCAGAAGATGGCGATGAGGCCGAAGTTGAGCACGGTATACGTGTAGCGGTTGGTGGCGAGGAACTTGAAGAAGCGGCCCCCCTGGAGCACCTGGCGGAGGAACTCCGGCAGCGAGTTGCTGAAGTAGGTGACGCCGATAAAGGCGATGGCGCAGGCGCTGACGATGAGCGTGGCGAGCAGGCGCCGCCGCAGGGAGGTGTTGCGCAGGATGGAGACCTGCAACGTGACGAGCAGGGCGCAGAACCAGAGGAACAGCAGCCAGGGCTGCCGGAACGCGGGGTCGAGCGCGTTGGTCGCGATGCCCGTGGCGGCGGTGTAGCCCAGGAAGCCGGTGACTGCGAAGGCGATGACCCCCGCGAGGGCGAGCGCGGTCACGAACCAGACGGGATACTGCACGAGAAACGTGCGCCGCCGCTCGTCGTAGAGATCGGTAATGGCATGCCCCGCGCCGTGGACCTGAGCGTTCGGCCGCATGGCGTTCTCCTCCACTCCTCCGGCGACGCGGCGCGCCCCGGTTCGTGTCTTACCGTACGCGCCGCGTGGCCGGGACCCTCTCCCCCACATCCTTCCCCGTCTGGCGGGAAGGGAGCACGCGGTGGCGCTACCGACCGCGCGCCGCCGGAAGCGAGGGCACGGCAGGCGCGTACCGCACCTATGATACATGCGGACGGCGCAAACGGGAAGTACCAATCTCACACCGTGGGCGGAGCGACATCGAGCCGGGGGCATAGTCCTTGCCGCCGGCCCTGGGCCGATGATGCCCTACTGCGCGTCGGCGACGTAGAGCGTGGACGAGCCTGGCTGCGCCCACACGACCGCGCCCGCACCCACCCCGGCGACGCCCGCGCCGCGCACCTGGGCGTCCACGTTGCCGTCGGCCTTCGTGCGCAGGTCGTACACGTGCGTCTCCGAAGCGCTGCGCCACAGCACCAGCGAGCCGCCAGTGGCCACGCCGGCGACATCCGCGCTCGGGCTGACCTGCCACTGCCGGCCGGTCGCCAGGTCGCGCGCTTCGAGCGTGCCACGCAGCGTGCTGAGCGCACTCGTGCCGGTGCCCATGCGCGTGGTGGTGCCAGGGGCCGCGCTCGCCGCGCTCACCAGCGCCTCACGCGCGACCTGCACCCAGACGAGCGTGCCCGCGATAGCGATGGGGTGAAACGCGGCATCGTCGGGTGAAAGCTGCGCGTCTCGGCCGGTGGCGTCACCACGCCAGACCGTGCTGTGC
>JADMIN010000059.1 GCA_015478575.1 Ktedonobacterales bacterium
GTATAGGCTGCGCAGGCAGCACGAATACTCTCCACACCGAGTCCATGGGAGAGTGTATCAGCTAGCCCTCGTCAGAGGGATAGACGATTGACCTGTGCCCACGGGTAGGTGCGAATAGCCTGCCTGCGCGGTACCGCCGGGGGGAGAGCCGAAAGGTTCTGCCCCCGGCCTTTTTTAGCGGAAGGTGGTCTCGACGATGGACCCACCCGCACCATCCCCCTCCGACAGCCCACGCCCTCTGGATGTCGCCACGCTCGCGGCGGCCACACACGACCTCGCACTCGGCCATCCGCTGCTGTACTTCCCCGAAATCGGCTCGACCAACACCCATGCCCATGACCTGGCCCGCCGTGGTACCGCCGAGGGCACCCTCGTCGTGACCGATCACCAAACGGCGGGCCGCGGACGCATTGGACGCACATGGCAGTCCCTGCCCGGCCAGCAGCTCACACTCTCGCTCGTCCTCTACCCGCGCTTTCCGCCACACTTCCTCGTCATGGCCAGCGCCCTAGCCGTAGCTGAGGCGATCGCCGCCACGACACCGCTCCAGCCTGGCATCAAATGGCCCAATGATATCCTGCTCGACGGGCGAAAGCTCTGCGGCATCCTCATCGAGACCAGTGCCGACTTCGCCATTCTGGGCCTCGGCCTCAACGTCAACGGCACGCTGACCCATCCCCCCGATGTGGCAGCGCGCGCGACCACCCTGGCGCGGGCACTAGGGCACGAAGTCTCGCGCGAGGCGCTGGCGGCGGAGCTGCTGCGCCGCCTCGACGGCTACTATACCACCCTGCAAACCGGCGCTACCGATGCCCAGGCGACCTTGCGTGACGCCTGGCGTGACCGCCTCGTGATGCTCGGCCAACAGGTCATGCTACGCCAGGGTGGCCAGGCCCTCGCGGGCATCGCCGAGGATGTGGATGCCGGGGGCGCACTGCTGCTGCGGACTCCCGATGGCCTACTGCATGTGGTCACCTGGGGCGACGTCGAGTAGCCCCCACCCCGCGTCTCGCTGATCTGGTCGCTTGCTCTTGCGGGGCCGCTTGACCGGGTGCTGTACACTACTGGTGCCAGCGTGTTCGGCCGTGTGCCCGGTAGCGCGCCTGGCAAGCCATCATCACATCCACCCGCCGCCCACATCGCCAGCGCCGAAGCGCCAGCGACGAGCGGCAACGTAGTGCGGAAGAAGGAGAGGCAAGAATATGGGCGAAGATCCTCAGACGGCCGAGCGGCGAAGGCGCGGCTTGCCGCCGGTCATGGACCCCCGCAGCTATGATCCCCGCCGCGCGATGGATCCCGCGACGATGGAGCGCATGCTCCGCGCGCAAGCGGCGGCGCGTGCCCAGGCACAGGCCGCCACCACCGTCCTCATCGCCACCGTCGTCAGTCTCATCACCTCGGCTTTCAGCTTTGTCGCGGCGCTGGCCTGGAATGACGCCATCAAAGCCATCATTGACGACAACGTCAATGGATCACTTGCCGGCCTCAAACTCTCCGCCACCGGCAGGCTCGTGCTCTATGCCGCGGTCGCGACCGTCATTGCGATCATCGTGGTCGTTGGCCTGAATCGCGTCGCGGGCAGCATTGCCAAGAAGTCCGCGATTGATGCTGTTGATGCCGGCCAAGGCTCACTCTAGCCCAAACGCCATCAGCCCCTACTGCCTATGCGTCCTGGCGCGAGCGCGTCCCCACGCGGGCCTGGGAGGAGCCTCTTCGGCACACGTCCTCCCAGCGCCCCCCACCGCCCGCTCCGCCGCTTGGACTCGCCACCGACCTGCCCCGCTTCGCTCTTCCTCCCGCGGGCGCCCCCATGTGGCGCGCCCGCGCGGCCAAGTCCGTAGCGTTCAGCCGCATATGCTACAATGCGCGTGTACCGTCGCGACGGGCGCTCACGATGAGCGCTCAACAAGAGGATCTCCAAGATGACCACACCGCCATCCACGCCACCAGGCGCCGGCTCTCCCTTTCCCCCACCGATGTACCAGCCAAACGCCTACACCACGCCATCCACGCCGATGCCCTTCCCGCCCCCAGACGCGCCGATTGCCACCTGGGGCCTGACGCGCGCCTTCGGTGACAAGCTAGCGGTCAATAACCTCAATCTCGTGGTGCGGCGTGGTGAATTCTTTGGCTTTCTCGGCCCCAATGGCGCTGGCAAATCCACCACCATCAAGATGATGGTGGGCCTCTTGCGTCCTTCCACGGGGACCGCCTTCATTAGCGGCGTGGATGTCTGGCGCGATCCCCTCCGCGCCAAGCAGCACATCGGCGTCCTCCCCGAACAACTCAACCTCTACGAGCGCCTCAGCGGACGCGAACTCGTCGAGTTCGCCGGGCGGCTCTACGACCTGCCCCGCGCCGAGGCGCGTCACCGCGCTGAGCGGCTGCTCCACGTGCTCGCGCTGACCGATGACGCCGAAAAGCTGGTAGTGGACTACTCCGTCGGCATGCGCAAGAAAATCGCGCTCGCCGCCGCGCTGGTTCACCGTCCACAGGTGCTCTTCCTCGACGAGCCATTTGAGGGGATTGATCCGGTCAGTTCTCGGGTCATCCGCGATATCCTGCGCGAGTTGACTGCCTCTGGCACCACCATCTTTTTCAGTTCACACATCATGGAGGTCGTGGAGCGCCTCTGCACCCGCGTCGGCATCATCGCCGCCGGGCGACTGGTGGCCGAGGGCACGCTCGCTGAGCTGCGCCAGCGCGCGCGCGGGGCCGGCGCCGACGCCACATTGGAAGACATCTTCCTCAACCTGATCGGCGCCAACACGCGCGAGGGAGGGCTGGAGTGGCTCGAATAGTCGGCGTTCCTCCCGCCCCCACAGCGGATTCCGCGCGCGCGCGCGGGTCGCTCCAGCGCTTCGCCATCGCGCCACGCCACGTGCGCGCGCTGCTCTGGCTGCGCTGGAAGCTCACCCTGCGGGGCTACTCGCGGAACTGGCGCCAGGTCCTGGGCCTGATCTTCATGCTACTCTACCTCGTGCCCATCAGCGTCCTTTTAGCCGTGGGCACCAGTCTCGCCTATACGCTGCTTGACCGCGCCATCGCCACACAACTGCTCTTCGCCGCCCTGGGCCTGGTCTACCTCGCCTGGGCCGTGCTCCCGCTGCTGCAATACTCGCTCAATGAGGGGCTGGATATCACCAAGCTCCAGACGTATCCCCTGACCCGTGGCGAGCAGATGGTCAGCCTCGTGCTATCCACCTTGCTCGACCCCACCACCCTCCTCATCCTCGCGGTCTTGATTGGCGCCTTTGTGGGCTGGCAAGCCACCCCGCTCGCTGGCGCCATCACCCTCGCGGCGCTCGCCCTGGCCTATGTGCATACCGTCATGCTCAGCCAACTCGCCCTCGCCGCGCTGATGGGCATGCTGCGCAGTCGGCGCTACCGCGACCTCCTCATCGTCTTCTTCGCGCTCTTCGGCGCCGTCTGCTCCGTCGCCAACCAAGTCTTTTTCCGCGCCTTCCGCTTCAGCGCCATCAACGCCCCCTCGCAACCCCACCTGGAAACCTACCTCCAGTGGATTCCGCCTGGTATGGCGGCACGCGCCATCACGTTGGCAAACGCCGGGCAGTATCAGCAAACCCTGCCCTGGCTGATCGCGTTGATCGCGCTCGTGCCGCTGGTGATGGCCCTCTGGGCACGTGTGCTGGACCGCGGCATCACCACCGCCGAGACAGCGGGCGCGACCCGTAGCGGTCGGCGCACCCGCCGCCGCGCGCGCGGCGCCCCAGCCACCACCGGCCAGGCTATGCTAGACCAAAGGGGAGCCGCCATTCCCACCCCACGGGCCAGCGCCGCACCCAGCGTGGCGGCGCGCTCCAGGCGGCGCGTGCTCTCCGGCGCGGCGCTCGCCATCGCCCGCAAGGAAACGCGCTACTACTGGCGCGATCCCCAGATCAAAGCCATGCTGCTTGGCTCGCTCGCCTTCCTCGTCATCATCTTCCTCCCCAATCTATATAGCTCTCCGCGCACTGGCATCGGGCCATCCTCAGACCTGTTGAGCGCGTCGCAGGTGATCTTCGCGCCGCTGCCCGCGCTCTACATCGCGCTCAATCTCTCGCTCAACGCCCTCGGCCTAGAGCGCCAAGCCTTGCAGACGCTCTACCTCTTCCCCATTCGTCCACTCGATATTCTCTGGGGCAAGAATCTCGCGGCGGGCACGCTCTCCCTCGCGGTCCAGAGCGTGCTCATCGTGGGCCTCGCCGCGCTCACCGGCGGCTGGCGCTACGTGCCACTGGCGGTGGTTGTCGGTCTGGCCGGTGTCCTCGTGCTGCTGGGCTGTGGCAACGTCAGTTCCGTGCTGCTGCCCTTCCGCGTACGCCAAATGCGCATGGGATCGGGCAACACCGGCACAGAGGGTGGCTGTTTGCGCTCGCTGCTCAGCATGGTGGTCCTGGCCATCACGCTGGTGCTGCTCGTGCCCGTGGCTGCCGCGCTAGCGGTGCCGCTGCTCTTTCAGCACACCGACTGGTTTATCATCTCGCTCCCGCTGGCCATCGTCTACGGTATCGTGCTGCATCAGACCACCTCACGGCTGATCGCCCCCTACATCCTCTCTCGCGGCCCGGAGATTCTGCGCGTGACCGCACCAGAGAGCTAAGAGGGAGGCTCAGTTCGGCGGGACGAGTGATTGCCATGAGTTTGATCAATGTCGTCTTTGCCCTGGCATGACCAATGCGCTTGGCCGATTTGAGATCTGGCGGAGGGTTTCCCTCGTTCTGGCAGCGATGAGCGCGCTGGCGCTAGGCGAGTTGATGGCATTGTTTATGCTCAAAACGCACCTAACGCAAGCCCTCTCGCACACGCTGGTGTCAGGCGCCATGGCGGGTCGCGGCCACGTATCTGGGCCAGCGCACACGGGCGCCCGCCCAGGGCACGGCTGACGCGCGAAGGCCAGTGTGGGCGAGCGGGCGACCTCTAGGCGCGCGGAACAGATACATATGCCTTGCCCTGGTTGGCATCGCACGGTATACTTGTGCTAAAGTGCGGGCGTCGGTAGGGCGCGGTCTTGCTCGAAGGAATGGTGCTCCAGGGGGTACTCCAGATGCCTCACAAATATCAGCGAGAGATCGAAGAAATACTGCGCAACATGGATCATGCGGACCCCCGCCCCGGCCTGGGCGATCGTATCCGCGGTATGCAGCGGCCCGCGCCGCCTAGCCCCCGCCCGCCACGCCCGCCGCGTGTACTGTCCACACCGACCGAGGTATTTATGGGTGTGGGCATCTTGCTCGCGCTGGTCGCGAGCGCCATCGCCTTCCTCACTGGTGTCGGCCTGCTCAGTGGCGTAGTCGCGCTCATCGCCTTCACCATCTTCGCGTTCGCCATGGTGACCACATGGATGGAGCGTATCCAGGGGCAGCGCACCCCGCGTGTCTGGCGCGGCAATAGCGCGCGCGACCCCATCATACGCGGCGCCGCCGTCGAGCCAACGCCGATCACCAGGCGCCACCGAGGGATCATGAGCGAGGCCGCCACCCAGATGCGCATCCTGCGCCTCAAGTGGCGCTACTGGCGCTCGCGCGAGCGCTAACGCCCCAGTTCCCACCTACCGCGACACGTGCTCACCGCTGCTTCACACCCCATACCGCCTCGCCCACCTCCACACGGGCAACTGGCGCGACGCTGCTGGGGCTGCGCATGATGGCGGATGACGCTTCTCTGGGCACGTTGCCTTCGCCGTACGTCTCACCACGCACGTTTCACCACGCTCGTTCACCACGCTCGCGCCCCTCTCCGCGAGCGACCGCCGCGCGTTGCTGGATGGGTCCGCGCCGCCGTGCCAGCCAGCGGCCTTGGCCCAAGTGCCCGCTCCGCGGCAGCGCCGTGGGCAACGCTCCCCCCTGCCCTTTCTTTTATGTGCCTCGTCACGGCCCTGCCGTGCCATGGCCACGCTCCCCGGCCCTCGAAGAGTGGCGCCATGCCCACTACCCCGTCTTGGCCCGCTCCTGAGGCCGACATCGCATCCTAACTCCCCCTTCCCTCGCAGGGAAGGGGGCTGGGGGTTAGGTCCATAGCGGCTGCCCACACCCTGGACTTCCAGCAGTTCAGCTTGACCTACCTGGTACAGGCGTTCTATAATGAGAAAGGCCGTCTCGCGCCAAGAGGTGGGGTATCTACGTGCCCATGCCCTCCCGCGCCGCACAGCCCTGACGCGCATTCTCTGGCATACGTCTTCCATCTCTTTGTCTCTCTCGTCCACACATGTTTCATGAAGGATCGCTTTATGCCTGTAGATCGCATTCTCGTGCGTGGCGCGCGTGAGCACAACCTCAAGAACGTGGATGTCGTCATCCCGCGCGATAAACTGGTCGTCATCACCGGCCTCTCTGGCTCTGGCAAGAGTAGCCTCGCCTTCGATACCATCTTCGCCGAAGGTCAGCGCCGCTACGTCGAGTCGCTCTCCTCCTATGCGCGCCAGTTCCTTGGGCAGATGGAAAAGCCGGATGTGGATCACATCGAAGGCCTCTCACCAGCCATCTCGATTGACCAAAAGAGCACCTCACACAATCCCCGCTCGACCGTCGGCACCGTCACGGAGGTCTACGACTACCTCCGCCTGCTCTTCGCGCGCACTGGCCACCCTCACTGCCCCACCTGCGGGCGCGAGGTCAGCCAACAATCCGCCGAGCAGATCGTGGATGCCATCACCTCGCTGCCCGATGGCACACGCCTGCTGCTGCTGGCGCCGCTCGTGCGCGGGCGCAAGGGCGAATACCGCCAGGTCTTCGAGGATATGCGGCGGGCGGGCTACGTCCGTGTGCGCGTGGATGGCGACGTGCATGACCTCAGCGACGACATCGAGTTAGATAAGTACAAGTTGCATACCATCGAGGTCGTCGTGGATCGCCTGGTCATCCGCCATGTCCACGCCGAGGCCGGGGCCAATGGCCACGCCGAGGCCGTGCCGGGCCTGCGGCTGGTGGCCGAGCGCCCCACCGCCTATGTCGCGGAAAGCGCCGATACCGAGCGGATTGATCCAGAGGTAGGACAGCGCCAGCGCGTCGCCGACAGTGTGGAGACCACACTCAAGCTCGGCGGCGGCACCATCCTCGTCTCAGTGATCGGCGGCGAAGAGCGGCTCTACTCCGAGCACTTCTCCTGCGTCTACTGCGGCATCAGCCTAGAAGAACTCGCGCCGC
Source organism: Ktedonobacterales bacterium (assembly GCA_015478575.1). GTDB lineage: Bacteria > Chloroflexota > Ktedonobacteria > Ktedonobacterales > JADMIN01 > JADMIN01. Next base: position 7,146 of record JADMIN010000059.1, read on the forward strand.
GCAGCTTCAGCTTCAACAATCCCCATGGCGCGTGTCCCGCCTGCACCGGGCTAGGCACCCAGTTAGAAATTGACACGGATCTGATCGTCACCAACCCTGACCTCAGCCTGGCTGAGGGGGCCATCCTGCCATGGAGCCGCTTCGCCAGCACCAGCCAGTGGTATTCGACGCTGCTGGCGGCGGTGGCGGAAAAGTTCAGCTTCAGCCTCGACACCCCCTGGAAGGATCTGCCGCAAGCGGCGCGCGACATCGTGCTCTATGGCACAGAGGAGCATGTCTCCTTCTATTACAGCAATCGCCAGGGCGCACGGCGCATGCACTCGAGCAGCTTCGAGGGAGTGGCGCCGAACCTGATGCGCCGCTACAAAGAGTCCACGGAGCACGGGCGTGAAGAGATCGAGCGCTATATGTCGGCGCGGCCCTGCCCCGTCTGCAAGGGGCGGCGGCTCAAGCCAGAGAGCCTAGCCGTGACCGTCGGCGGGCGCAACATCGCGGAGATCGGCGACCTCTCCATCATCAACGCGCTACGCTTCTTCGAGGCCCTCACCGCTCCCCCGGTGCCCACTGGGGAGCCGCCCGCTGAGGAAGCACACGCTGAGGAGGCATCTGCCACAAATCGCAAAAGCGGCAAAAACGGCAGATCCCCTCGCTCGGCACAGAGCGACGTGCGCAGAGAGGTGGCGCGCGAGGCCACGCTCGATACCAGCGCGGTCGTGCCCCTGACCGAGCGCGAGCGCATCATCGGGCGACAGATTCTCAAGGAGATTCGGGCGCGGCTAGGCTTTCTGGTGGATGTCGGGCTGGACTATCTCTCGCTCAACCGCCCAGCGGCCACACTCTCTGGTGGCGAGGCCCAGCGCATTCGGCTGGCGACGCAGATCGGCTCCAGCCTGATGGGCGTGCTCTACGTGCTCGACGAGCCAAGCATCGGCCTACACCAGCGCGACAACGCGCGCCTGATCCGCACCCTACTGCGGCTGCGCGACTTGGGCAATACCTTGCTTGTCGTGGAGCACGACGAGGATACCATGCACGCCGCCGACCACATCATTGACATGGGGCCAGGCGCGGGCGAGCACGGTGGCTATGTCGTGGCTGAAGGCACGCTGGCGCAAATCGCCGCCAACCCTGCCTCGCTCACCGGTCAGTTTCTCTCTGGCCAGCGCTCCATCCCGCTGCCAGAGCGGCGGCGGGATGGCAACGGCCTCACCCTGACCATCCGGGGCGCGCGTGAAAACAACCTCAAGGGCATTGACGCCACGATTCCGCTGGGCAAGTTTGTGGTGGTCACCGGCGTCTCCGGCTCCGGCAAGAGTTCGCTCATCAACGAGATCCTCTACAAGCGCCTCGCGCAACAGCTCAACCGCGCGCACGCGCGCCCCGGCGGCCACGCGACCATCGAGGGTGTGGGCCATCTCGACAAGGTCATCAACATTGACCAATCACCCATCGGGCGCACGCCGCGCTCGAATCCCGCGACCTACACCGGCGCCTTCACCCCCATCCGCGAACTGTTCGCCCAGGTGCCAGAGGCGCGGCTGCGCGGCTACCTGCCGGGGCGTTTCTCCTTCAATGTCAAGGGCGGGCGCTGTGAGGTCTGCAAGGGCGAGGGCATCCTGACCATCGAGATGAACTTCCTGCCCGATGTCTACGTGACCTGCGAGGCCTGCAAAGGCAAACGCTACAACCGTGAGGCACTCGAGATTCACTACAAGGGCAAGACTATCTCTGAAGTGCTAGAGATGACAGTCGAAGAGGCGCTGGGCTTCTTCGAACCGGTGCCATCCATCGCCAACAAGTTGAGCACCCTCAACGACGTGGGGCTGGGCTACATCCGCCTAGGCCAACCCGCGACCACGCTCTCCGGCGGCGAGGCGCAGCGCATCAAGCTCGCCACCGAGCTTTCGCGACGCGCCACTGGGCGCACCATGTATATCCTTGACGAACCGACCACGGGGCTGCACTTCGCCGACGTGGAGCGGCTGCTGCTGGTGCTGCGGCGCCTGGTAGACGCGGGCAATACGGTGGTAGTGATCGAGCACAACCTAGACATCATCAAATCCGCTGACTGGCTCATTGACCTAGGGCCAGAGGGCGGCGACCGGGGCCGCCAACTCGTGGCCGAGGGCACGCC